>CAYFNR010000001.1:0-95799 GCA_964344605.1 Candidatus Woesearchaeota archaeon
ATCCGGTTTGCTCCCCCAGCTTTCATCCCTCACTGTCGGACCCGTTCTAGTCAGACGCCTTCGCCACTGATGGTCCACCGAGGATTACCACATTTTACCGTTCCCCCCGGCATACCTCTGACTCCTCCCGGTCCCTAGCCGAACAGTATTTCCAGCACGCCCAACAGTTAAGCTGTTGGATTTCACCAGAAACTTATTCAACCAGCTACGGATGCTTTAAGCCCAATAATCGCGATTACCACTCGGGGCGCCGGTATTACCGCGGCGGCTGGCACCGGTCTTGCCCACCCCTTATTCGCTAAGCTTTTTAGACTTAACAAAAGCCGACCGAAAGGCCGGCACGTAGGATACCCTTATCACACTTGCGTGCATTGTAAAGGTTTCGCGACTGCTGCACCCCTTAGGGCTGGGACCCTTATCTCAGTGTCCCTCTCAGGGCTAGGACTCTCATCCCCCTTACAGATCTCTGGCTTGGTAGGCCATTACCCTACCAACAACCTAATCTGCCGCCAACTCATCCTTGGGCGCCGAAGCTTTGAGTGAAGGCGCGTTTCTGCCTCCCTCACTTATGGAGTATTATCCTCAGGTTACCGAGGTTATTCTCCACCCAAGGGCAGATTATTGACGTGTTACTGAGCCTTTCGCCATGAACCGAAGTCCATAAACTTGCATGTCTAAGTCGCATCCTACAAGCAGTAATCTCCCGCAGGATCAACGGGAATTATTTAATTGGTCACAATTAAGGTTTACCACTTACTTGCCTAATTCATACTGATTAATGCAATCAGCATACACCAGATTTTCTCCTTTGGATATCAAATATATAAAGGTTTCGTCAGTGCGAAACCATTAGCTATAAAGCCAACTTCAAGCTCAAAATCCAAAGAAGTGATGAGGCTTCTGTCTAGCTCGATTTCCAAGCATCAGACGATATCAGTATATTGCCCTCATCTAAAATGGCATAGTTCCTTAGGTATATATATTTTTCGTAGAGAAATTTATGGGAAGTTTCACTTAATCCACTTTAGGAGATATCTAAAGCGATGCAATAAGTGCCCAACTTAATAGAACTAAAACAATCAATTCCAATTCTTTTTTCTTAAATCCCCAGAGCGGCATATCTAAGGAAACACTTGTTCAAATAAATAAGTTTCGGAGAATGGGCGCGGTAGGATTTGAACCTACGACCTCCGGTATTCTCAGAGCCTTGACCTTCCTAACGGAAGTGATCATATAAGACCGGCGCTCTGACCTGGCTAAGCTACGCGCCCATAGATTTTCTACTTAAATGGGGTTTATAAAAGTGTCGTAGGACAAAAATTTCACTTTAGGAAAAGTTTAAAAGCTAAGTAAAAATACAATTTCTACTGCCCCTTTGGTGTAGCTCGGCCAATCATTCCGGCCTTTCGAGCCGGAGACGTGGGTTCAAATCCCGCAGGGGGCACTTCTATTTTTGGGAAAATCTATTTATACAATCCAGTATACAATATATTATGGCAAGTGCGGCGTTTGCTGTCGGAGCAGTTGGAATTATTCTGCTTCTTGGAGTCTTCCTGAAATTCTACTCTTTCAAAAAATCGTATCCCTTAACTCTTCTGCTTCTGTTTGTAGGTATTTTAGTTGGGCCAATACTAGGTTGGTTCAATCCACAAGAAGCAATTGACATAGTAAACCCGTTCGTTACCTTGGCGTTGATTATGGTACTTTTCGATACAGGTTACGGCATGAAACTGGGTACTTTTTTCAGAAACATAACAAAGCCACTTATCTTCGGTGTCCTTGCGGTTCTTCTAACTACTTTATTTGTGGCTGTGCCGTTCAAGTTTTTGCTTGGAATAAATTGGTATCTTGCGATACTTTTAGGAGCGCTTCTCGCATCAACTGATCTAACAATTATTGAACCTATGTTAGAGGCCATGAAACTTAGGCCCAAACTTAACAGCTTACTTGAGCTCGAATCCACAATTAATTCTATTCTAGCTGCCGTTATTGTAATTGTAATTGTAAACCTTTTGAAAGTTGGGCAGGAGTTAGGATTGTCCTGGTCAGTATTAGACATTGGTCTAAGAACCTTACTTTACAATTTATTCGTGGGTGTTGGAATAGGTATTTTGGCAGGTTATTTAATTCTGAGATTTACCGAACGGTTGACTGCTGAAGAAAAACCGCACATTATCGTTATAGGTGCACTATTCCTTTCCTACGCTATCGCAGAAGTCCTCGGGGCTTCCGGAATTACAACCGCACTTTCAGTTGGAATTGTATTTGGGAACAGCAAAGTACAACTTCCAAAGATAATAAAGAGTTTTGGGGGAGAAATGGAACTAATTCTTGTAACTTTTGTTTATGTTATACTTGGTGCAATACTGGATTTTGGAATAATCTTCAAGAGTATCTTACTAGCAGTCATGCTTGTGTTCTTGGTGTATTCTGCTCGATATCTTGGGTTAAAATTATCTAAAATATCTAATTTTGTGGAATACTCTAAAATGATGGTTTTAAGTTCTCCAAGAGGTATAGTCTGCGCGGTGTTGACTCTGTCCTACGCTAGTCTATTCCCCAATCCAGAATTAATAATTGGATTGGTCTTCGCAGTAATTCTCGTATCAGCTATTGGAGTTTTCTTTATACCTGAGAGTCTACCTGGAAAGGCTTAAAATCTTCAAACAGTCGAAAGACTTTAGTCAAATCTTTTTGGTCTATTATGAAAACACCATCTTTGTAGCCACACAAAGTCGTAAGAACGTTTACCCCCTCACTCGCTATAATGTTTGAAAGATGGGCGGCCAATCCAGGTGTTTCACTTGCCTTTTTACTACAGACAACTGCAACTTCAGCAAGACTGCGGTTGCTATTTAACATATTGTGCTCATAAATTTTCCTTAATTCAGAGAAATCCTCGTCCTCAGCTATAATTGTTATACTAGAGTTCCCCTTAACAAAATGTACTGGAGTTATGTGATCTGAGAGGTGTGTATGGGGATGTAAAATGATCATACAAAGACCTGTTCTGATCTTTATGTCAGCTTTTTTTAGGATCTCTCTCACCTTTTTTTCACCTGACAAGTCCACTGCTCCCTTTGCATGCCGTCTGCAAGCCACCAAGACCGCGTCGAACTTTTTCTTTGGTAAATTCAGGTCTTTTAGTATTAATCGAGAGAGTGAAGAGTAGTTAAGGAGATTTCTACGCAAAGAAACTAGGAGATTTGGCTGTTTATCAAGATAATCTTTGACCTGGCCAGCGATGCTCATGAAGAAAAATGTCTTCAGAAAGATATAAATGTTTCTTTTCAGACACTTATGTCCTAAACAGAATATATATGTATTCAAAAATGTTATTAAGACTGAGAAGGTATCTTGGGCATGGATCTGCGCAACAAGGCAGCTGCACTTTTATCTAAGGAAACAGGTCTAAAGAAAAAACATATAGAATCTATTTTAGAAAGTCCTCCGTCTAATAGGGGTGACTTGGCTTTTCCATGCTTCATACTTTCAAAAAAGTTTGGGAAATCTCCAGGAGAAGCAGCGAAGCAACTTAGAGATAAGATCGTCGTGCCGAAAGGGTTTAGTAAAATTGAAATTAGCGGCCCTTATTTAAATTTCTACTTCGATGACTCCGAATTTACAAAACAAGTAGTTGAGAATGTTAGAAAAGGGGGAGACAAATTTGGATCCACAAACATCGGGAAGGGAAAAAAGGCATTGATAGAGCATACTAGTATAAACCCCAATGCTTCGCCTCACGTGGGTCGCGCGAGGAATGCAATTATAGGAAACTCTTTGGTTAAAATTTACAGTTTTCTGAACTTCAGGCCGGAAGTACATTATTTTGTTAATGACGTTGGGAAGCAAATTGCGATGCTTGTTCTGGCTGCGGGTGGAAAAAAACCGAAATTCTCTGAACTACTAAATATGTATGTAAAGATAAATAAAGAAGTAAAAAGAAGTCCAAAGAGGGAAAAGGAAGTATTTGATATTCTGAATAAACTAGAATCTGGCGACACAAAAGTTAGGAAAAGATTCAGAAATGTAGTAGAGGTCTGTATTAAAGGGCAATCAAAAATCCTAGGAACTCTAGGTATAAACTACGACTTCTTTGATTATGAAAGCAAGTATTTATTTGACAAATCCACCAATAATATTCTAAAAAAATTAAAAAGGAGTAAAAAACTTTTTACTGATGAGGATAACAGGAATGTTTTGAACTTAAAAGGATATAATATTCCTATGGACAATCCTGTCTTTGTAATCACTAGAAGTGATGGAACTTCGCTCTATGGGTTAAGAGATCTAGCATATACTGAGTACAAATTAAAAAGGTCAAAAGAAAACTTGCTCATTCTTGGAGAAGACCAAAGACTTTATGCTAAACAAATGGGAGCTGCTCTTGACATCCTTGGATTACCTTCTCCAGAAGTTATACACTATTCTTTTGTCTTATTGAAGACTGGGAAGATGTCCACACGGAGTGGAGATGTAATTTTGCTTGAAGATTTCATGGAAAAAGTCTACAAAAAAGCAGAGAAGGAGATATCTGTCAGAACAAGAGGCTCCTTGAAGAACGCAGGAGCTATTGGCAATGCGGCCGTTATATATTCTATACTCAAAATCTCTCCAGAGAAGAATGTTATATTTGATATAAATAAAGCTGTAAGTTTTGAAGGTGATACTGGACCCTATCTTCAATACACTCACGCAAGGATAAACTCTGTTCTAAAAAAAGGCAAATCAAAGGGAAAATTAGATACAAACTTCCTGATTGACGACGATAAAAATCTCCTCAAAATAGTTAATGGATTTCCACAAGTAGTTGCCCAAGCATATAAGAACAGAAAACCAAATTTAGTAGCTAACTATTTGTTGGACTTAGCCAAGTCATTTAACTCATATTACTCAAAACACAGGATAGTTTCTGAAAATAGAGGACAATCCTTTCACCGGTTATCTATATGTTCAGCTGTCAAGCAAACACTAGCAAATGGTCTAGGACTTCTCGGAATAGAAGCAATAGATGAGATGTAGCTTTCTTAGAAAGATTTATAAAACTGATAAACCGAACTTAAAGTTATGAAACGCTCAAGCCGTAAGTGGAAAAAGAAGAACAAGTCAGGATATCGTGGAAGATGGAAGTGGTATCGTAAGAGACTCCAGAAGAAAAAACGCTTGAGGAGATTGAAGAGAAAGTAATGAAATTAATTTTGATCCGACACGGACAAACCTATGAAAATTTACTTGGTGTTGTTCAGGGTCATTTGCAAGGTAAGCTATCTCCCGAAGGGAAAAAACAAATTAAAAAGCTTGCAGTCAGACAAAAACCACAAAATGCTTTTATTGAACTCTGCTGAACACTTGGAAAAGCTTTAAAGGATAAAGCATATGGAAGAAAAGAGGGAACGATGCTAACTTTTCTTACAGGCAACAAAAATAAAGTTGTTGAAGCGAAGGCAATTTTACCTGTCAATTTCAAACACATTAATTTAGATCTAGACGAGATACATGGAAAGAATGGCTTTGCTTTTGATTTCGTATTCGTACCTGAAGGTCACAATAAGACCTATGCCGAGATGACGGCCGAAGAAAAGAATAAGATTTCTATGCGAAAAATAGCTTTGGAAAAATTCGCTAAATATTTAGATAAAAAGCTTTAAAAGAGACTCAAGCGAACAAAATTTACGCAGGGATGCCGGAGTGGTCAAACGGGATCGGCTCAAGACCGATTGGCTTAGTGCCTACGCAGGTTCGAGTCCTGCTCCCTGCACTCCTAAAATGGCAAAAAACCGGGCCCAAATGGCCCGGGAGAATTCACTAGGATCAGAAGGCTGTGTTATTCTTTTTCCAGTGGTCCATGCTCCTCAAAACGTCACTGAATATCTCTGAAACGTCTTGTTGGTCCATGTCATTTGGGTCTTTGAAGTAAACCTTCCTAAGTTGTCTACGTGTCGCGATGTCTCTAAGCGTCTGGAAGTAATTCTCGTCGGGGTCGTCAGTGGTACTGATTTTGTACACCATTCCTCTCTGTAAACTGCTCAAAAACTTCTTTCTGAACCTATTTACGATTTTCATACAGATAGGAATCACTGGTCTTTTAAAGGGCTCACGGGTAGTTGTCCAATGTCCACTAGTCCGCTAGAAATCGTTTAGTTTTCGCTCAAAGCCACGGTATGTTATTATTGAAGATCTTCCCGAGAAATTCTCACCAGTCATCTTAAGTTCAATTATCTTTTTGTTTGCTAGGCGGTCTAATTTCCTCTTAAATGTCTTTTCTGATTTATCTCCACCAGACTTCTTATAAAAAGTATATAGAATACCAGTGGTTTTTCCAGAATTCTCCTTACAGATCTGAGCTATCATTTTCTCCTCGTCGGTGAGGGCTGAGGATGACTTAATCTTGAATTCATCCGTTCTCTTTAAGGCCGTCTCAGCATGCCCTACCAAAACTTTCATAGCAGACTCTTCCTCCGTAATCTCACCAGCTGCTTTCAGTAGCATTATTCCAACCCTAACATCTTGGAAATTTGCTGCTTTTTTGACCACAATCTGAAATGCCTCCTCAGTCCAAGTACCTTCATAAAAAGCATACTTTTTTCTTTCTCTCAAAATGTTTTCAGTTTCTTCTCTAGTATATGGCTTAAATTCCAATAACTCTGGAGCCATACGACTTTTAATTCTTGGATCTAAGTCGACACCCCATAAAAACTCGTTTGTAATTAAAATTATTGTCTTGTGTTTTACTTCCTCTAAAATATGATATAAAAAATCAGCATCATCTGCTTTGTCAATTTCATCAAGAACTAGTACAAGACCATCTCTTTTTTTAAGAATCTCTGAAATCTTATCAAATATTTCCGCCGTGCTCATATTATGTGTGAATTTGTATCCGAGTGCATGCGCCATTTCAACCGCAACTTTATAAGTTGTGTTAGATTTCCAACAGTTTATGAACACCCTTACAATATTATCTGCCTCTTCAACCTCATCTAAATCCATAAGAACTCTTTTCACACTCGCTGTTTTGCCAATTCCTGACACACCTCTTACAAGTAAAGTTTTGCCTGGACGGTCAAAGAAAAGTGGTTTAATTGCTGTTGCCACATATTTCTGTTGCTCTTCACGGTGTGGGAGCAATTTGGGGATGTAATTAATATCTAAAGCATCTGGATTAGAGAAGATGGTTTGCTCCGCTCCAAGAAAGTCAAAGCTACCCATATTTATTATACGTAGAAAAGAGATTTATGCTTTATGAAAGTCTAGAAAAACAATTCTCTTAATACCATAATTGCCAAAGCAATATAAATAATCCAATCCAATAATATTTTCTTCAAATCTGATCGGTTTCTGAAACTCTTAGCATATTTTTTCAATACATCTGGATAATGCATCATTGTATGTGCGTACAAAAACATTCCTGCAATCATTCCTCCGAAAAATTGTACATATGTAATTTCTTGAAGTAAATAAAATGATAGAACAAAGAATACAGCCAAGTAAAATAATCTAAATGCTGCAAAATTTTTTGAATACTTCATCCAATAATCAATCCATTTCTTTGGATTCAAATTGAAAAGAACAGCCTTAACTAAAACCGTTACTGCAATAATAGCTACAAACCATTCAACAACACTAAGTGCCATCTAAGAGAAAAAGTTCCTCTAGTATTTAAGTTTAATCCAGCCAATCCTTCGCCTTAATGACTTTGGGCAAATAGGTGTCACCCATGAACTCTATTGTCTTAGAAACTAGTGCATCGGACTCTATCTTATATCCAAATTCTTTAGCTTTCTTTATTTCTTCTTGCCATTCTTTCTTTTTGAACCAATCATAATTTTTGATTTCTTTAAGACGTTTCAAATCTAAGTCATTCAACTTGATGAAATTACTTTTAGGTATTTTGAACTGTTTTATATCATCATGTTTTAATCCAATAAATTTGGCATTCGGACAACCCGCCTTCTCGGAGAAAAATGCTAGGTTAATAGATCCTTGTTTGTAAACAGAATAAATGTAATAACCATACGGATCAAAATCTGCGAAAACATAAACAGGTAGTTTGAGGTCCTTACTAAATCTAGCAACGAGTCTCCGTGCTGCTCGGCCCGCTTGACCTTTACCTGTCATCAATATACAATTGTTCTTCTTCCAATATTTCATTTGGTTCAGAACATTCCAAACAGCGAATTTCTCAACAACCAAAACATAGTCTGCTGTACATTTCTTGAATTCTACGACGTGCTCTTCAGTATTAGCAGGTATTGCCGCGCCCGCAGAACCCATCTTAGAACAGTCTATCACATCCCCAGTTTTAAGATCTTTATAGGTTATTGGTCCGGAAAAAACGCCGTCAGGCGTAGCTTCTAACCCTAACTCTTCACGAAGAGCATCTATTGAAACTTCGAGGTCTTCTATTACTGGATCAGATTCTGACTTCTGATCGTCAAAAGTATTTTCTTTCAGACCTTCTATGGATCTTTTCAAAATGTAATAAAGTTGTCTTGTAGATATTGCTGGTTTGTCTTGTTCCAAAAGTTCTTTTATTTGTGCAGCAATTAGGGCCGTCTGCATGAATTTCTTAGATTGTGCAACATTGAAGAAGGATCTTGTTTGAGTCTTGTCTCCCAATTTTATGAGTTTACTTTTATCGTCGAAATAAGCATTAGATAATGTCCTTTGAGGCATGGTAATTTTTGGGTGTTCCATACTATTAATCTCCTTCTCTAGCCTTTCACCTATCTGTCTCAATTTACTTATTATTTCAACTCTTATCTTACCTGCTGACATTACTTACTCTTCTCCTTAACTTCTACAAATGCTTCAGCCTCCTCGGCTTCTGCTTTGGCCTCTTCGACTTCAACTTCTTCTAATTCCTTTCCAGTACTGTACATTGTCTCTGCAATCTTCAACAAATTCTTGACCAAATCCTTGCTTTTCTTGTCAATCACCTTATCATTAGCTTTGAACGAATCTTTTGTTATGAGCTTGGCAACGGCAGAGGCCAGTTCAGCAGAATATCCTTTGAACTTTTTTCTTTTCTCTTCTTCTACTCCGGCACGTTGTTTACGGCGCACATAAACTTGGAGTTTTCTCGCACATTCTTGTAGAGCAAGTTTAACTTCTTTTTTAATTTCTGGGAAATCAGATATTGCTTCCTTTCCTTCAGAAGTAAACGGCACCCAAACAGAAGCCATATGAACAACTATAACAGCTGGCCCTATAGGCATATTTCCTGAAGATTGCTGCAGCCCATAAGATTTCCATCTCATCTTTTTTACTGACTTTGTGATTGCGCACGCACCTTCTTGGTAAAGTAAGGGAACTTTGTTTGCGAATCTTACAAGTTTCACTGGGCCTTCTTTATCAAGTTCTCCACCATATCCAATCGCAATTTCTATTTGGAAAGGTCTGCCCAAATAAACGGTGGGAGATCTTGTAATTGAGTGTGCAAATTCAATATCATACTCAGATTTCAAACTCTTGGTAAGTAAGTCGGACCCTATTGGAGAAAGGCAATCTAAACTGGGTTTCATGACTTTTGCCTCTTGCATACCTTCAAGAAGAGCCTCTTCCTGTTCGGGAGTTAGAAGACGCGGTAGTATATTTTTATCAATTTCAGCTATTTTTAGCATCTCGTCGGCCGTTCCAGACCCAACTTTGTCGAATTCTCTAGTAAGAAATGACTTCACGGAACGGGCAGAGGTGTGTTTGAGCATTCTTTTAAGAATTCCAAGCGCCATACCTTGTGGGTGAGGTTTAATTTCTTTAGCTTTTACTGGAAGTTTGTCCGTAACACGTGGGAATTCGAGCTTCTGGCCCTCTGGATCGACATAAGTTATCTTCGCATGTGGATTAACCACTGCCGTTTCTTTAATGTACTCTAAAACAGATTGCTTGGTCTCAACATATTTCCCTTCGAGTTGGACTTCTACTCTAATTCCGTGCTCTCTGTCCCAATCCAACTGCTCTGAATTTACTATTTCAGGCTCATTCTTCTTAACATCTATATGTAAAATGTACTTGTGTGCCTTCTTTTCCTTCTTAGTTTTTGAAATCAAAATTGTTGGCTTACCAGTTGTAAGCTGCCCGTATAATATAACTGCAGATATTCCAATACCTTGCTGTCCTCTTGCTTGTTTTCCACCAATTGTTTGAAATTTAGACCCATAAAGCAACTTACCAAAAGCCTTTGTCAAGTGCTTTTTAGTTATTCCTGGACCATTATCTTCTACAATCATTTTATACCTGCCGTCCCTTATTTTTTCTAGTTGTACAAACACTTCAGGTAAGATATTCGCGCCTTCTGACGCGTCTAAACTATTATCTACTGCCTCTTTAACAGAAGTGATGAGAGATTTCTGCGGATTATTAAAACCTAAAAGATGCCGATTTTTTTCAAAGAACTCTGCAACTGACACTTCTTTATGCGTTTCTGTCGCAGTTTTATTAGCCATAATGGAGTCGAGTATATATCGCTAATTAAAAGCTTTTCTATTTATTTTCTAATTTTGGACACTATACTAGTATAAATCTGACTAGGATGTTTTTTCTTTTATATGAATCTCAAAAGGGACCCTACTTTTTCCTTTTTCTCTTTCCAAACAAAGTCTTTTTCTTCCTATCTTTTCTAAAGAAGACTAAATATATTATTTCTAGTATTCCTGCTGTATTTATAATAAGTAGTGCTATGAACCAATACGTTTGACTATTTCTTGCAGAATGCCAAAGCGCAAGGCCTTTCCAAAAGATTACCCAAAGTAATAACACCAAAAAAGTTGCCGTGCTTAACCCCAGTAAATCTGCCGTAGCCGAAACGTATGCCATATAGATATATTTTAATCCTTATATAAAAACTTAATCCTCAACTTTCTTTGTTAAAAAGCCAAGGGCGCTACCATATTGGGATCCACGTAATATCATTTCAACAGCCCTCTTAGCTAATCCTAATCCTTCAGACGGTCCGATTATTCCAACTGTTTTGCCATAGATAGATATTTTTGTTTTTGTCTTTTTTTGAATTATATGTTTAATTTTGCCCTTTGTACCTATTAACCTCCCTCTAAGTTCTAGGCGCCGTCTTTTATTTTTTGGAGCAAACTCATTAATGTATATTAATTCATAGGCAAAATCTTTATTGAATATCAATATGGCATCGTCTGGAGAAAAACCGCGGCCGATTGCCTCTACTACCTGCGAAACCAGCCAAACTCTGTCTGCTTGTCCGCTTATATTAACTGTTCCATCTGAAGAAATCCTTAAACTAACTTTCCCCATCTTGGCTATTCTCTTGCGATCCGATCCGCCTTTACCTATAAGGGCTGCTACTCTTACTTTTGGTATCACAACTTCACCCTTCACTCTCGAAGGCACAGTTAGAACTCCTCCTTCTCCAAAAGATCTTTGAGATGACCTTTCCCACGCAGCCAGTTAACTTGGGTCTTTCTGTATTTATACACTATATTACCTTTTTTGTCGCCTTCAAATTCCCAAGGTTCAACTAAAACAACATCATTTGGACGAACCCAAAGTCTTCTTTTCTTGGCGCCAGGTACTTTACATATCCTTGTCTTGCCATCAGTACAGCGTATTCTTGATTTGCCCATCCCTAGGCGTGTCTCAACAATACCTATAACTTCTTTAGATCTCGGCAACCTTACTCTCTCTTGTTCACTGGAAGGCTTACTATATGCATGTCTTGCTGCCTTTCTATGCTTTTTGTGACGTTCCGCCATATTTTACCTTATTATGTTCTATTAAAAAGGTTTCAGTTCTGCCTTAAGATATATGTACTTTGTACTAATGGTCTGTGTTTTGACCTATCCCATCCTCTTTGTTTAACAGACTCCTTCATAGAACAATTAAATCTTTCCTTAAAACGACGGGCAAGCACCCTGGCGGTGCGCTTATCCGAGAAAGAAAGATCTAACCCATGTAGCCTTTCGTCAGCTACGACTATCTTTCTTCTTGCTGCCCCCATATATTTAAGCACGTCAGAAATAAATTTCTGCGTATCTCCTTTGGTGCGCAGTTGTATTATCGCAGTAATAGACGTTTTGAACTGGCGTGAACATTCAGGGCAAGCATATTTCTCTATCCACAAATCAGTTTTTACCAATCTCTCAGTCTTCTTACCATCAAGTTCAGAGACAATTTTTAGCTCTCCATCCTTTCCCAGCTTTATAATCTTCACTTTTTTCAACTTCTCTAAAGGAGAGACCTTGACTTTACTAGCTATTACTTGTTCCAAGTAGTTCTCTACGGGCTTTGACGCAGACATCCACACATTTCTAAGATTCACAGATTTACAAACTGTGCAAAATTTAATGCTTGCTTTTCGTTGGACTACTGGCTTATTGGAATCTATATAGCAAGTTCTACACATGGAAGCGTATAACTTGTCTGTGGATTTTCCGCACCGTGGACAGAATTTAGATTTAATTGACATACTAAATAAAACGCAATACGGCTTAAAAGAGTTTCCAATTGACTTAGAACTTCATAGATCTCAAGCGTCTTACCCTTTCCTTAGAATCCGGGTGTGTAGAAAGAAGCGCCGACATCTTGAGGCCTTTGAATGGATTCACAATAAATAAATGCGCTGAGGACTGTGAGCCAAACCGCATAGGTCTTGTTTTGGCTGCGTGATTTAACTTCTCAAGAGCAGAAGCCAAGCCCATGCCATCTTTAAGCAAGTTGGCCCCGGCTTCATCTGCGATATATTCGCGGCTGCGAGAAACTGCTAGGTGGATTAAAGTTGCGAGCATGGGAGTTATAATCCCTAAAATAATCAACTGTAGGAAATTATTTCTGTCTCTACTACCGCCAAGAATCGCGGACCATCGGGCCATTGTACCAACAAAAGCTATTACTCCTGCTATTGTCGCTGCTATACTTGAAATGAGTATATCTCTATTTTTTATATGAGAAATCTCGTGGGCCAACACTCCTTTTAACTCCTTTTCACTAAGGATGCTAAGGATACCAGTAGTCACCGCGACAACTGCATGTTTAGGGTTGCGGCCAGTCGCAAAAGCGTTGGGGTTGTTGGAGGGGACTACATATATTTTAGGCACGGGAAGCTTCGCTTTTTTAGCAAGCTCATTTATTATTTGATATAAACGTGGATACTTTGAAACTTCGGCTTCGTGTGCCTTGTAGAGGCGTAAAACAATTTTATCAGAAAACCAGTAAGATCCCATATTCATCACTAAAGCAAGAATTGCTGCAAAGATTAATCCTGACTTTCCCCATAAAGAACCTATGCCTAACATTAAACCTGTAAGCAACCCTAAAAACATCACTGTCTTCAGCTGATTTATCATGTCACATATTAAACAAAATTATTTAAAAAACTTAGTATTTCATTTAGCATGCTCTTCGCAACACATATGCTTTTCGCGATTTTAGTTTACTCATTTATTGTTCTATATACGGATTTATCTGCTAGTTTACTGACTTTTTTAGCTTTTTACATCGGAGCGCTTACACCCGACTTAGACCACCCAAAATCAAGAGTAAGTAGGAAACTAAAATTAGTTCCCAAAGTAATTAATAAGATAGCTGGCCACCGGAAACTTGTGCACAGTATTTTTGGGGCGGCCTTATTCTCTGCCTTAGTAGTATTTATGCTACAATTTGTTGGTCTCCAGGCCTCGCTTGCTTTTTGGTTCTTTGGTGGATTTTTATCGCACCTTTTTTTAGACAGCTTGACACCACATGGTATTGCGTGGCTATATCCTTTCTCAAAGAAGAAAATAAGATACTTAGTTCGTTCCGGTTCTTGGATTGAGAACCTATTTTTTATTGGTCTCTGCACTGCTGGTTTTCTGCTTATCTTCAGATTTTTATGAAAGATCTTCCAATACCTTGATAAGTCGTTTCTTGAACTTTTCAAAGTCACCCTCGCGTACTGCTGCTCCAGCCGCGGGCGCATGGCCTCCAGCCTTAGCATCTCTAAGACCTTCCATCGCTTTCTCTAAAGAAGAATTTGCTGGTATCCCTCCTAATGGGCTTCTGGCACTAATTTTAACCCACCCTCTGCTCCTTTCTACAACAAGAAAAAAATTATTTGGGAAGTGCTTTTTAGACATCTTATTTGATACGAACCCCGCAATTTTATATTTCGACTTAAACTCGAAAATAACTAACTTGCCGTTTAGAAAAACTTCTGCTCTTCCGTACTGAGCAACATGCCTATCAACCTCTTTTTTTATGGTTTCACTTAATTTCGCCAGATCGGACTTTAATATCTTGGCTGGACTTGCCAAAAGCATTAGCTCCATCGCCTCGTGTATTCTTGACTCATATATTGTATTAGATGCATTGATAACAGCTGCCACTTTCCCAGGAACACTTTCAAAAACATCTTTATTTTCCCATTTTTTGGCTTTCAAAACTGAGTCAACAAATCTCTTCCAGTACAGATAAGTAGAATCGGATATTATACCTACGCAAGCCATCCACTTAAGATCTGAAATATCTGAAATCTTAGAAAAGAGATCGTAGCTCATTTTTGCGGTTGGGTAAGTTGATGGGTCTCTCTTATAACCAAGTTTACCTGGTTTTATTATTAACATACCTTTTGGGGAACCATATTGTTTATGATGGTCTATGACCATAAATTTTGCTTGCGGCAGCGCGTCGATTACTTCAGGGTAACCTTCTCCAGTTAGATCAAAATATATGACAAAATCTGGCTTGAGGTTTTTGAGTTCATTTATGAGGGCTTCTACGTTTGCTCTTTCAGAGGGAACCGCTTTGGAATCTATACCTTTTCTTGAGAGGGAAATTTTTGCGATTGCAGTTGCCGAAACTCCATCACCATCTCTATCATAAACAAGGACAACTTTGTCCTCTTTTGAAATTCTTTTGATGAATGCTTTGAAATCTTGGACAGCTTTCATATTTACTCAACGCCGGCGGCAGGATTCGAACCTACATATCCCGAAGGAAACTGGCTTTCGAGGCCAGCGCAATACCAGATTATGCGACACCGGCACAACCTTAATGACTGGAATGTGTTTATAAATTTATAGTTTATGGGAATCCTTTTATTTATCTCAAGGTAATTAAGATTATGTATGAGATCGTAATCGGCCGAAATGAAACAGACAGAAAACTTCTTGGGATAGATGGAACAATCCCAATAGCTAAACAATATGTTACAATGGAGCGGGAGAAAAGCCTAGCAAATCCTGTGCTTCTTGACATTAATCGCCCACATGTTATTTTGGTCTCTGGAAAACGTGGATCTGGGAAATCGTACACAATGGGCGTAATTGCTGAAAAAATATCTAATCTTCCTACTAACATAGTAGATAATATCTCAACTTTAATCTTCGACACAATGGGAATATATTGGACAATGAAATTTCCAAATTATAGAGATGATACTTTATTATCTGAATGGGATTTGGAGCCAAAGGCGTTATCACCAAAAATTTATGTTCCGTTGGGAAAATTTGATGAATATAAGGCAAAAGGTGTCCCAGTGGATTCTGGTTTTGGAATTCGTGTAGTAGAGATGAGTACTTCCCACTGGTGTGAAATTTTCGGCATTGATTTATTAAGTCCGAAAGGGATTTTGATCGAGCGGGCAGTGGATTTCTGTCGCGGGAAGTTTGGTCACAAGCTGTCACTAGATCATATAATTGAGACAATAAAGAAAGATGGGGAATCTACAAAAGACGATACTAACATTGTTGCAGCGCGTTTTGAAGCAATTAAGAAATGGGGTTTGTTTGATGCAAACGCTCCGGAATTCACCGATTTAATCAAAGGAGGGGAAACTGTAGTTTTGGATCTCAGCGCTTATGCTGAGGAAGAGGGAAGCAGTATAATAAAAGCCCTAACTATTGGGCATGTATGTTCTAAAGCTCTGAGATCTAGAATGCACGCACGAAAGGAAGAGGAAATAAAACTAATTAAAGAGGGTGGTCTAACTGGGGGATTGGGAGTTGTTAGAGACAAAGCAGCCCCTTTACTATGGATATTTATAGATGAAGCTCATGAATTTCTACCTAAGGAAGGTACTACCCTTGCAACATTGCCTTTAATCGAACTCCTACGAGAAGGACGGCAGCCAGGAATCTCTATGGTTTTAGCGACGCAGCAACCAGGTAAAATACACACCGATGTAATGACTCAGTCAGATATAGTTTTAGCTCACAGGTTGACTGCAAAAGCAGATGTGAGCGCTCTTAACGAAATAATGCAGAGCTATCTGCCTTTCCAAGTACAAAAGTATATCGACGGTCTGCCACGAGTAAAAGGTGCAGCGATCATTTTGGACGACACATCTGAAAAGATCTCGCCGATTAGAATACAACCGCGTGTTTCGTGGCACGGGGGAGAAGACCCAACTCTTATCCACAAAAAAGTTGAGAAAGCTCTTTTGGAGGGTATCGAAACCAAAAAGGATTAAGCAATATACTTCATAGGATAAAAGCTTAAAATATTCTCAAGACAGGGTTTCGTATGCTACAGATGCCTGTGTCCGAAATAGTTTCAAAGATTTGTAAAGATTCTAAAATATCTGAAGATGAGGTAAAAGATAGAATAAAAAACAAAGTAGAAGAACACAAAGGATTGGTTTCTGAAGAAGGTGCAGCGCATATAGTTGCGAACGACTTGGGAGTAAAGCTTTTCGAACAGCAAATGTCTGGAAAACCTATAGAAGTTAAAGATGTTCTTATTGGGATGAAAAAAGTGGACGTGATTGGGAAAGTTATTAGATTATTTGGGCCACGGAAATTCGTCAGAGACGGACAAGAAAATAAAGTTGGGAATTTTATACTAGCCGACGAGACTGGGTCCATTAGAATTGTACTTTGGAATAGCAAATTAATAGATTGGATGCAAGATGGAACTCTAAAACCTGGAATGATTATTCACATTAAAAATGGGTATGTTCGGGATAACAAATTTTCTGGCAAAGAGATTCATTTAGGATTAAGAGGGCAACTTATCCTAGATGTAGACGCTAAAATAGATGTTGATATACCTAAAATAGATGGGCCTACTCAAGTCGATGCCCAAGAGGAATCGATATCTAATGCCTCTCCAGGTAGCAAATACAAATTACGCGGGACCGTCGTCCGTATTTTTAACCCGAATTTTTATAGGATATGTGGTGACTGTGGGAAAAAAGCCAAACAAGAAGGGGAAAAATTTAGCTGTGGGGAACACGGAGATATCTCTCCTAAAACAGCTATGGTAGTAAATTTTGTACTTGATGATGGAACTGCGAATTTAAGATGTGCGGCTTTTCGGCAAATTGCTGAAAACATCATTGGAAAAACAGCTCAAGAACTCCAAGAATCAGCGAATTCGGCGGGAGGCGAAGCACTAGAGACTACAGTAAACGAAGCCTTACTAGGAGAGGAGATAGAAGTTGAAGGAACAATTAGAGAGAATAAGGCTTTCGATAGAGTTGAACTAATGGTAGACAAAGCTGAGAAGGTGAGCTCGTCCGCTATTGTAAATAGATTGTTAAATAAAGGGGTGAAACAAAATTCCAAGAAAGAAGAAAGTTGAGAATTCTATAGAAGAGGATAATACCTCAACCAGCAAGGACGAAAAAGCAATTACTGAATTAGAAGATCTGCCTGGAGTAGGTCCGACTACAGCAGAAAAGCTTAGGGAGGCGGGCTTTGATACTCTCATGTCTATTGCGGTTGCTCCAGCTAAAGAGATTGCAGATCTATCAGGATTAACGGAGGCGGCAGCAAACAAAGCCATAGCTGCTGCTAGGACTTCCCTAGATATGGGTTTTATATCGGGGTCCGAACTGCTTGAGAGGAGAGAAAATGTAGGTAAGTTAACTACGAACTGTAAATCTTTTGACGAACTAATTGGTGGGGGTGTTGAGACTCAAAGCGTGACTGAAGCTTTTGGTGAATTTGGTTCTGGAAAAAGTCAGCTTGCAATGCAATTGGCTGTTAATGTGCAGTTGCCTGTCGAAGACGGTGGTTTGGAGGGTTGTGCAGTTTTCATAGATACCGAAAATACATTTAGGCCAGAAAGAGTCAAGCAAATAGCTGAAGCATCTGGCCTCGACCCTGACGCAACTCTTAACAAAATAAGAGTGGCGAGAGCTTACACTTCCGACCATCAGATGTTATTGGTAGAAAAAGTAGGTGAACTCATAAAAAGTGGTATTCCAATAAAACTCATTGTTGTGGATTCTCTGACTTCACTTTTTAGGTCAGAATATACTGGTAGAGGAAGTTTAGCAGTGCGTCAACAGAAACTGAACAGGCACATACATAGTCTCCAAAGAGCCGCTGATATGTATAACTTGGCTGTCTATGTCACAAACCAAGTTATGGCCAGACCCGATATCTTCTTTGGCAACCCAACAGCAGCTATAGGGGGACATATTGTTGGTCACGCATCCCAATTTAGACTTTACTTAAGAAAGGGCAAGGCCGGGAAAAGAATTGCTCGTTTAGTAGACTCACCTTACTTGCCCGAAGGTGAAGCTGTTTTCAAACTTTCTGAGAAAGGTGTTGAGGAAGCTTAAATACAAACCTTATAAACTTAAAGAGGTAATTTGACATATGCTTGAAAATCTTATCTTTCCATTAATTGCAGTAATTGGGGGTTTTCTTGGGGCTGTCCATGATCTCAGAACTAGAGAAGTCCCCGATTGGATTAACTACTTTATGATAATTTTTGGATTGAGTGGATACCTGATTGTCTCTATCATGGAATGGTCTGTATGGCCATTTATTCAAAGTCTTGGGGCCGCTTTTGTCTTTTATATCATCGCCGCTCTTATGTTTTACTCTGGACAGTGGGGTGGCGGAGATGCTAAGATGCTTATTGGATTTGGGGCCTTGCTACCAGTTTATCCTGTGGTCTTGGCAAATTGGTTCAGCCCAATATTAAGCTTTTGGCCGTTTTTTGTGACGGTCTTTTTTAACATAGTACTGGTCGGGGCGGCCTTGAGCTTGCTCGCCGTACTTTACTTGGTCTCCAAGCATCCAAAAGAATTTCTGAGAGAAATGGAACAGCAAGTAAAAACGCATAAAAATTGGATATTTGCTGTTGCCCTTGTACTTTTTATACCTATAACAATGTATTTCATTTGGTTGGAGCTCTTTCTAACCAGTATGCTTTCATGGATTGTTTTAGGATTATTCTTATTGATTTTTTTAGCTGCTAGAGCTATAGAAAAAACTTGTATGATCAAAAAAGTAAAAGTGAAAAAACTGACAATAGGAGATTGGCTAGCAAAAGATGTTATGATTAATAATAAATTAGTATGTGCAACCAATCGAACGGGGCTGACAGAAAAGGACTTAACTAAACTTAAGATATTAGCAGAACAGGGCAAATTGAAAAATGTTCAAATTAGAAGTGGAATTCCATTCATTCCATCCTTCTTTTTAGGATTGACTGTAGCTTTGGTTTTTGGCGACTTGATACTCATTATCATATCACAAACTCTGTGAACGTGAGGATAATTTTATATATCAGAAGTGTATAATCCAGCACATCATGCTACTGCAGCCCATACATTACGTTTTTCTTGGTGTCACGGCATTCGCCACATTGGTCTGGACATTGGTTAGCATGGGTGTAATAAAACTCAGAGATCATGAACTTTATGTTGAAAGAGAACGACACATCCATCGGGCCGTGAGTGCAATCGAAGAGACATATAAGATAATGGAAAATATACCTTCTGTAAATAGAGAAAGTATTCGTGGACATTTAAAAAATGGAGAAATAAACCAAGCCCTGGAGGCTGCCCAAATGCATCATGACGTTTACCACTTCTTTAAAAGATATTAGGGACTTCTTTCTTTTCTTTTAATCGGTTTTCCTCGTTTCTCTGGCCTTTTGGGCTCTATCTCAACTGGACCTTTATGTTCTGTTGAAACTGGTTTTATACTCGCAACTATTGCGGCTTGCATTTCATTCATTTTATCTTCATCGAACTTTTGATGTGGCCAAGGTTGTATTACACCATCGCCTTCTATTCTAGGAATGATGTGTACGTGCACATGGGGAACTTGTTGTCCCGCTGCTGCTCCATTATTCTGAATTATATTGACTCCCGCAGGCTTATCCGGACTTAGCCTCTGCGTTATTTCGAAAACCACGCCCGCAATATTTTTCACTACTTTGAATAAGTGTGTGGAGTCAGAATCTGACATCTGTGGTAAAACTACATAATGCTTCTTAGGTACCACCAACGTATGCCCAAAGCTAGCTGGATTGATATCTAAAAAAGCCATAACTTTAGAGTCTTCATATACTTTATTAGAAGGGATTCCTCCAGAAGAAATTTTGCAAAAAGGACATTGCTCCTTAATCAGCCTTTCATATTCTTCTGGACTAATCTGATTGGTCATATCATCTTTCCTCTCTTACAGGAAACACAAGCCCCCATTTTATAATCGAAATGTTTTGAGCAAACTCTTGACCCACAAAGACTACAGGATTCTCCTGCACGATTTTCACACAAAACACAATTTCCATCAATTCTCATTTTATTGCTTTCACCTTTGGGCCTTTTGGTGTATCTTCCATTAAAAACCCTTCTTTTTTCAAAGTTTTTCTAATCTGGTCTGCCTCTTTCCAATCTTCCCTTAATCTTGCTGCTTCTCTTTTTTTTACAAGATCTGTAACTCGTTTTGGAATTTTTAATTTTTCTTCCGTGAAAACTCCAAAGACAGAATCAACCTCCTGGAGGAAAATATTAAGAGACTTGCCGCTTTCTCCTAGTTTATTCACTGAGTGCATCAAATCAAAAAGCGTTGCGAGTGCTTGAGGAGTGTTGAAATCATCTTCGAGTTGTTTGTAAAATTTTTTGCTGTGTTTATTGACTAGTTTTTTAAGTTCCGTAGACGTTGTCTTGCTGAGTATTGATTCGTTATATAAGTCGTTAAGTTTTTTTAGCCCTAATTTACTCTTCCTAATATTCGCTTCACTATAATCAATAGGGTTTTTGTAATGTACGGACAAGAAAAAGAATCTTAGTTCCTCAGGTGTACTTCTCTTCAGAGCCTCCTTTATTGTAATGAAATTTCCAAGGGATTTGGACATTTTCTTACTCTGTGTGGTCAAAAATCCAGTGTGTATCCAATATTTCACAAGTGGGGACTTTCCAGATAGGGCTTCCATTTGGGCAATTTCTGCTTCGTGATGAGGGAAGATAAGGTCTCGTGCGCCGCCATGAACATCATATTGGGGACCAAATTCTGCTCCAGTTATGGCTGTGTCCTCAATGTGCCATCCAGGTCTACCATTTCCTAGTCCTGACTTCCAAATAGGTTCTCCTGTCTTGGAGAATTTCCATAAAGCAAAATCTCCACGGCTGCGTTTTCCAACCGAATTATCTATTCGTGAGACAGAATCTTCAGCCTCCAAGGCAGTCCTACCTGCAAGTTTGCCATAGTTTTTGAACTTTGACAAGTCGAAATAAAATCCATCTTCAGCTTTGTATGCAATTCCTTTTTTCCTCAGGCTTTCGACTTGAGAAATAATCTGTGGGATGTAGTCTGTTGCCTTAGCATATTTGTCTACGGCATCAATCTTCAAAGCCTTCATGTCTTTGAAATACTCTTTTGTAAATTTATTTGCTAACGCTTTGGGAGTGGTTTTCCCTTCTTTTGCACGGTTAATTATTTTATCGTCAATATCTGTTATGTTTTGCAAATAGAACACATTATACTTTTGTAATCTTAGATATTTCACAAGTGCATCGTAAGCTACATACGTCCTCGCATGACCTATATGTGTATGATCATAAACGGTTGGGCCACAGACAAAAAGTTGTACTTTTTTACCTTTGCGCGGCTTAAATATTTCTTTCTTGCGACTTAGCGTGTTGTAAAACCGTACTGGCATAGTTACAAACCAAGCACATGATATTAAATTCTTTCTGATGTAAAGTTTTTCAGGATTTGTTTTTCTGAAAATTCTGGGTGGAAGCTGGAGATATATATCTTACGATTCTTATGTTTAGCTATGTATTCTTTATTATTTTTTGCGAGGATTCGGAAATCTTTCGGACACCCTACGGAAAAACTATGAGAAACATAACCATCAAACTCTGGTTTTACTTTGTTAAGAACTTCGTCACCATTCTTAATTGAGAATTTCTTCAGGCCCCTCACGTCATCCCTTTCGAGGCGAGCTCCGAAATATTGTGCTATGATTTGTTGCCCGGCACAAATCCCTAAAACAGGTTTATCGAAATCTTCGAGCCAATTGAATTTCTTCCTAATTTCTCTCAAAGATAAATTTGCAGAGAAAATGGAATTACCTGAAACTATTATTTTGCGTGTGTTTTTTGGGATTTCCTCTATTTCTAGATGGTGCTTTACTAAATTATCTTTAGGTAAAAATGGAATTAATGGGTCGATATATCGTTCGTCGCTAATTAAATTTGATGTGTTTATTACAAGTATCATTTCAAAGAGCGAGGAGTGGGATTTGAACCCACGAATACTGGGTTTGCAACCCAACGCCTTAGACCAGACTTGGCTATCCTCGCATGCTAAAGTGCCTATTTTGAAGTTTATATTGTTTTCGTACCACATGTTTTTTATAATCTAGGCAATATTATAATTTTGTGGTACGTGTAAGAGGGCACTTGAGGAAAGTAGGAAGGAAAAAAGTAAGAGTAAAACCCCATCTATCAAAAAAAAGGAGTCGCTTTGAAAAAGAAATAACTCACGTCCGAAAGCTAGTATTCGCCCTGATTATTGCTGTGGGTCTTATCCTCTTCTGGCGCGGTATTTGGGAAGGTTCAGTAGATTACTTGACTCCAGGACAATCTATGGCAATAGGTTTAGGAATTTTAATTGTTAGTGGAGTAGCGACGAGGATATTCACATTGGGAACATCATGGTAGGTAAGAATCAGAAAGTATATCCTCACGAATTTGCCAATTGGAAAATTCTTCCTGCAGTTAAGGCAGAAGTTGCTAAGCGGCTTTCGGCCGAAGGCTATACAAATAAAGATATTGCAAAAATTCTTAGTGCTGCGCCTTCTTGTATATCTCAATATATCAATGGATCTAGGGGGAACGGATTCCAAATACCTAAAAGCGTCGATCCTATGTTAAATGAGTTCGTTGAGATTTTGAAAGGGAATAATAGCGATGGAATTCTATTTTATGGCATAACACAAATCTGTAATGAGATAATGCGGCAACATTACGCTTGGGATAAGTTAGACTAATTTCTACATATCATATAGTCTAAATTAAACGATAACTTAAAAATAGTTAAATTTATAAGGTAAGATATTAAGAATTATTAAGCTTGGAGGTTAATATGGAAGAAGAAAAGAAGCAAGTACAAGCAATGGACGAGGAAGAAGACGATAGTTTACCCTTTCCGAGAGCACGGATAGTTAATATTATGCGTACAAGCATCCCGGAAGGCAAGCAGATAAGATCTGAAGTAAAGGATGCCATGAATATTTGGCTGGGCAGCCTTTTGAAACGTCTTTCCAAAGAGATGGGAAGTACCCAGTTAGGTTCCGTTGGAATATCTGATTTCCAAAGAGCAACCAAACCTTATGACATGATTAGCGATATTGTTAAGGACGAAGAAAGATTGGTTGCTGGGTTGGAAAAGATGAAACTAGATGCTGACGCTTTGCAACGAGAATTCGACAGATTCTTTGTAACTCTGAAAGGGCCTAAAGAGTAATTCTGGCCTTTTCTTAAACTTTAATAATATCTTCCTACTTCTTAGACTATGGAAAAGAAAGTTCTGGAAAAATACAAAAAAGCGGGTGAGATAGCCAAAAAAGTCAAGAAATTCGCTAAGAGTAGAATAAAACCAGGTATGACTCACTTAGAAGTCGCCGAAATGATTGATGATAAAATCACCGAATTGGGTGCAAAACCTTCATTTCCCGCTGATGTTTCTGTCAACGATTGTGCAGCTCACTACTGTCCTTATTACCAAGACAAATCTGTACTTAACAAAGGCGACTTGGTCAAAGTTGATATGGGTGCCCACATAGATGGATATCTTGTTGATACAGCTTTCACCATATCTTTGGGTGGTCCAAAAGAGCATAAAGAATTAATAGAAGCCGCTGAGGCGGCTGTTGCTGCTGCTTTGAAGCTCGCGAAGCCGGGTGTTTCCTTAGGCAAGATTGGTAGGGCAATTGAAGATGAAATCAAGGCCAGAGGATTCAAATCCATAAGAAATTTATCGGGGCACACTGTTGAGCCTTACTTAGTACACGCTGGACTTGGCATACCAAATGTTGACACTGGGAGCTCAAAAAAGTTAGAAAAAGATTGGGTCGTTGCAATTGAACCCTTTCCAAGCACAGGCTCGGGAGAGGTAGTTGAAGGTAAATCTTGTAAAGTCTTTGAAGTGAAGAAGTTGAAAAACGTTAGACAGCACCGCGATGTTCTCCAATATATTTGGGAAGAATACAGAACTCTGCCATTCTGTGAGCGAAATATCATTAAGAAATTTGGTGTTCTCAAAACTCGTTTGGCTTTAAGGGACTTTGTAAGAACTGGCATTCTACATGAATATACAGTCTTAAACGAAGCTGAGAAAGGAAGCTTCGTCGCTCAAGCAGAGCATACAGTAATTGTTAACGAAGAACCGATTGTTCTGACTTGATTACTGTCTGCCGGCACGTTCTTCTGCCAATTTTTCCTGCTCTGCTGCTAATCTAGAAAGTTGCCTGTGTTTATTGAAAAGCTGAACCATATATGCAACTAAGTTTTTTAATTCCACAATTGCAGTGCTTCTACGCTGATCACTGAAAGTCCTAGCATTCCTTATAGCACCCCTTGCTTTGACAAGTAGTTTTTCCGCAAGCTCGTCCATAAGGACTTCCTCTTTCCTAAAACCCAGTGCGATTTTCAAACGGGGAGACTGCCTATCTAACTTCAAAGCAACCGAAGCTATACGCGCCTCATTACGTATAGCACCTTCCAAAGTTCCAAAAAGTCTTTCGACTGCTTTGTAGTTCATTCAGGGTTTATCTACTTCAGCCTGAAGCCAGCGTAGTGTTTGTAGAATATTAGTTGAGGCAGTTATGTCTTCGTTCCAAGCGAGCTTTTTTCTAAACAAACCAAAAGCCATACACAAAAAGAACTTGTATCATATAAAACAATTTCTAAATTAGCCCATGTAGCTTGGAGAGGATACTTTGGCCATCTTCAATGCTTTCTGATATTTTTTGGTTTCCACGGAAGTAAGTGATGGTCTAACTACCTCAAGTGCCTTTTTGAAGTGTTTGTCAGCTACTTCTTTAGCGTTTAAATTTTCTCTTAAGGCAAGCATTCCTGCTTCTCTTACTATGGCTTCTATGTCAGCCCCAGAATACCCTTTGAGTTTGGGAATCAAGGACTTCAAACTTACATTTTTCAGAGGCATATCTTTTGTGTGGACTTTCAGTATTTCAAGCGTCGCCTTTTCATCTGGCGCGGCCGCCAAAATATGTCTATCAAACCTTCCGGGTCGAAGTAATGCTGGATCCACAAGCTCTGGCCTATTTGTCGCTGCAACTACGACAACGTCTGCTAACTCTTCCAGCCCGTCCATCTCAGTTAGTATTTGGTTCAGTACTTTTTCACTAACTCTAGAGCTTTCACCCAAGCCGCCCCTAGTGGATGCAAGTGAGTCTATTTCATCAAAAAATACTATAGATGGAGCTACTTGACGCGCTTTCTTGAAAATCTCTCTTATTGCTCTCTCGGACTCTCCTACCCACTTACTTAGAACCTCTGGTCCTTTTACAGATATAAAATTAGCACTGGACTCCGTAGCTACTGCCTTTGCGAGTAATGTTTTTCCTGTACCAGGTGGTCCATAGATAAGAATGCCTTTTGGTGGCCTAATCCCTAACTTCTTGAAAGATGCTGGACTTTTCAAAGGCCATTCCACGGCCTCTTGGAGTTCCTGTTTGGCTTTTTCCAGTCCTCCAATCATATCCCATTTAACTTTGGGAGTTTCAACCATGACTTCCCTCATCGCAGACGGTCGAACTATCTTGAGGGCCTCTTTAAAATCATTCTTTGTAACTATCAATTTCTGTAAGGTTTCTTCGCTGATTTCTTCGCTTTTTTCTAAACCTTCTTTTGAAATAACATTTCTTATAACATTCATAGCTGCTTCTTTTGCTAAACTTTCTATATCTGCCCCAACAAAACCATAAGTCGTTTCCGCCAATTCAACTATATCTACAACTTTGGTATCTGAAAGGACTTTATTTATTATCTCTTTCAAGTCTAAGGGTTTTTTTCCTTTAAACGTAGCTTTCTCCTCTTTTTTATCCAAAGACGAAACCATGTCATTAATACCTGCCACGCTAATTGATTTCCTACCTTCTGGCAAGTATTTCAGAATTATCTGTACAGCTCTTTTGTCAGCAAGCTTCGCTTTTGAATTATCTAAGGCGGCTTCCCGATCATATTTAGACATGTTTCTTGTATGAATTTTAAGAATTTCGAGACGTCCCTCTTTGTTCGGCACTCCTATCTCTATTTCTCTATCGAAACGTCCGCCACGCCTTAGTGCCGGATCTAGTGCGTCCGGTCTGTTTGTTGCAGCTATAACTATAACTTTGCCGCGGCTTTTCATTCCATCCATCAAAGACAGTAATTGTGCAACAACTCTACGTTCAACTTCTCCATAAGACTCTTCTCGTTTCGGGGCAATTGCGTCTATTTCGTCTATGAATAATATAGATGGTGAATTCTTTTCGGCTTCTTCGAATAACTGTCTCAATTTCTTTTCGGCTTCTCCAACGAACTTGCTCATAATTTCTGGTCCGTTCAAAGATATAAAATGCGCTTTAGATTCGTTTGCAACTGCCTTTGCGAGTAATGTTTTTCCTGTACCAGGTGGTCCATAAAGAAGGACTCCTTTTGGTGGTTGAACACCTAATCTCTCAAAAACTACTGGGTGTTTAAGTGGGATTTCAATCATTTCTCTAACTCGTTTTATTTCTTCTTCCAGTCCACCAATATCTTCATAAGCAATATCTGGAATTGCTTCCTCTTCTAACTCAACAGCTTCCGGTCGAACCTCAATTTGCGTATCTTCCGTGACATAAACTGGACCGTTTGGATTTGTTTTAATTACTAGTAATCTTGTTCCGGCGAATGGCATGCTGAAAAAGTCCTCACTAAGCATGTGCTCAAAGATATCTTCAAGTGGACTGCCGGTGAAAGTCTTACGTCTTTTCCTGGTTCCACCCATAGAAATAAGATCACCTTTAGCAAGTGCTCTTCCCAAAATAGCATTTTGGACAGTTGAAGGATGTGCTTGGAGGATAAGCCCACGCTGAGCCGGTGCAACGATAACTTTCTTAGCTGGCTTTGCATCGGCAGGTGTTATCTTAACATTTTCACCAATACTTGTCCCAGCATTTCTTCTTATCAGAGAATCCATCCTAATAATACTTAAACCTAAATCAGCTGGAAAAGCGCGGTCTGCAATGGCTACAGTTTTCTTCTCACCTTCAATTTGAACTATTGTTCCTGGAGAAGCACCAATCTTCTTCATAATTTGTGTATCAATTCTAACTATCCCTTTTTCTACGTCTTCCTGATTGGCTTCTGCAACCTTTAGAACTATCTCAGCCATGCAAATCGAACACAGTTAAATTTTAAAAGGGTGGCGAGTGGATGCTTCGGTTATCCTACTTTCTTACCTTGCTCTTTACGGTCACAAGCATCTCTGGAGCTCTTTCTTGAGCAGTTTCAAAAGCCATGTCTTCATAACCCATATTTAATAGAAAACTTACCAGACGTCTTGCCGCAGCCTTATCAGCTTCGAATCTAACTTTACGCATGTAGGCAGCCTTTTTAGCCTTGACTTCAGGCTGCTGGTTGTATTTTTTCATATACTGTTTTTTCTTTTTTGAAACTGACATTTCTCTATATATTCTGGGTTAAATAAGACTATTTAAGAGTTATGGTGTTTAACTCAACATGAAGCTTAGGACAGGTTCTGAAGTTTTTGACGGTTTCCTCAAAGGCGGCTACGAAGCTGAAGTAATATCAACAATTTATGGCGGCGCTGGCTCTGGAAAGACCAATCTGGCTTTACTTGCCGCACTTTCGGCATCAAATGGCGGAACTGTAATCTATATAGACACAGAAGGTGGTTTTTCCCCAGAGAGGGTTATGCAGTTGAGCCCAAAAAGAGGGCGTGAGCT
This sequence comes from Candidatus Woesearchaeota archaeon, assembly GCA_964344605.1. Classification (GTDB taxonomy): domain Archaea; phylum Nanobdellota; class Nanobdellia; order UBA10117; family ARS21; genus CAYFNR01. The sequence goes on from CAYFNR010000001.1 coordinate 28,153, forward strand.
TCTGAAGAATATAGTTATTCTGAAACCTACAACTTTCGAAGAACAGAAATTAAAATTTGATAAGTTAGAAAGTCTCGCTAAAAAAGAAAAAGCTAAACTAATCGTTGTGGACTCAATCTCAATGCTATATAGACTAGCACTTGGAAGCGAAGCGGCGTACGACACAAATAAAGAGATGGCTAGGCAACTCGGTATTCTAAGGAAATTAAGTCACGATCTAAAAATACCTATAATCCTGACAAACCAAGTCTATTCTGACTTTGATAAGCCCGACGACATTAGAATGGTTGGCGGAGATCTTATGAAATACTTCTCAAAATGCATAATAAAACTCAATGCTGTTGATTCAAGTAAACGCAAAGCAGATCTAGTTAAACATCGTTCACTACCTAACAAATCAACTTTCTTTGAAATTGCCGAAGAAGGTATTATCCCTGCCGACGAACCAAAAAGTAGAGGATTCAGCCTGTTTTAACGTAGGAATCTCGCGTAGTATAAAATAATTATAAACGCCATAAACAAAGCAGCTACTGTAATTAAGATATTTCTTCGGCGCCTAATTTTGCGGCTTTCTTTAAGGAAATCCTCTTCAGATATCTGGGAAAGGTCTTCCTCAACATTATGTGGCTCTTTCATTTTTTTCCTTAGATTTACAATCTGGATTTGGACAGAACTGCCAAGGCCTTCTTCCCGTTCTCGCTTGGAGTAAGACAGATTCGCACTCTTTACATCTCCTTTTAGTAGCCGAAATTGTTCCTCTTTGTGGCAACGGCCAAGTTGTTCTGCATTTAGGATAAGCATTGCAAGCAATAAAACGTTTCTTGCTGGCCTTTGAAACACGTACCACTAAAGAGCCTTTGCCACATTTTGGACAAGGCATAAGTTCCTGCTGTTTTCTTCTTGTTTGAACAAAGGCTTCTGACAAGGAACCGCCAATATCATCTGACTTTTCTTTAAGTTGTGCGTAGAGACTGGTTACCTTCACTTGTGCTTCTTTCAAAACCTTCTCTGGTTTAAGTTTGTTCTGTAAAATCCCTGTCATTTCCTGGTCAAAATGTCTTGTAAGTGTTACTGAAAGTATTTCGGGAGCACTTTTCCTCAGGACTTCGTACACTTTTAGACCGAAAGAAGTTACTTCAATCGGACTACCGCTTGTGTATTTCCTTTTCTCTAAAATTTCAAGTATGGACGATCTCGTTGCTTTTGTTCCCAACCCTTCTTTCTCAAGCTTCTTAATTATAGATGCATGAGTGTATCTGGCAGGTGGTTGTGTCTCCTTTTCTGCGAGTTCTGTATTTTGTTTAAGCAAATGTCCAACTTTCAAATTAGGGAGCTCCACCTCTTTCCTTTTGGAATAAGGATGGTAAAGTTCTTGCCAGCCAACTTTGGTCGTGATTATTCCACCAAAGAGAAAATTCTCACCTTCCACCTTCATTTTAACCCGCGTAGATTCACGCTCTCCGGGACTACCAAAAACAGCAAAGAAACGTCTAACAATTAAATCATAAAGACGTCCTTCTTGTGCCCCTAAACTTTTTGGAATTTCTCCCGTAGGATAGATCGCGGGATGTGCTGGGTCAGACTTTTTACCTTCATTAGGTATTAATTTTGTATACAAGACTTTTGCCACCAACTTTGAGTATTTACTTTGCCTAGATAATTTCCGAATTATAACTCCTAAGCCAAGTGATCTTGGTAGTTTTTGAGAAGATGTTCTCGGATAAGAAATATATGCTTTAGAATAAAGGTTCTGTGCCAGCCTCAGTGTCATTGAAGGAGGATATTTGAAAACCCTAAAAGCTTCTATTTGTAAACTAGTAAGATCGAAAGGGAAAGGAGGACTAACTCTTTGTTTCGTCTTCTTAACTTCCGACACAGTTCCGGGCTTGTCTTTGACTTTTGCGAAGATCCGCTCTGCTTCTCCTTTCTTCCAAAATTTATCTTTTTCGTGTATTGCCTGTATTTTTTGAGATTTTAGCCATAGGTTTGCGAAGATTTGCCAGAAAGGCTTTGGCTTGAATTTCTGAATCTCCAGCTCACGTTCCGCAAGTATTGCCAACGCTGGGCCTTGGACCCTTCCTATGCTCATAGGTTGGTATCTGTTAAGAGCCTTCGAAACTGCCGATCCAATGGCATAAGACAAATTTATTCCATAATACCAGTCCATTTTGTGTCGCACAACTCCAGCACGGGCTTGCGGCCAGTTAAGAGTCTTTGATTTGTTCTGATAGGATTTCTGAAGTTCCTGTGTTGTTAAAGTGGAAAACTTCATCCTGTTAGCGTCCTTCTTTTTGTAGAGCTCTTTTATTATATTCAGTCCTATCACTTCTCCTTCCACGTCATAGTCTGTTGCTACTGTGAACTGCTTTGCTTTTTTTCCCAGAGACTTCAAGGTTTTCAAGTACTTCTTAGAAAATGCAGAGGATTTAGAGATTTCATATGTTGGAGCCCACTCGAGTTCGAAAGTTGGATAAAATCTTTTGGTCTTTTTTAGACCATACAAATGCCCCACTGCCGCAGCAACGAGCACCGTCCCACCTTGTACTTCGTAATAAGATACACTGTTAAGGGTTTTTTTGGCTGGCTTTCCAAAACTCTGCGCTATCTTAAGAGCCGCACTTGGTTTTTCCGCTATTATTAATTCTGTCATGAAGTTAGACTGAGGAGAAAGAATAAAATAGTTTGGGATTTTAAACTTCTATTATTTTCCCCAACTTCCCAACACTATGGTGTTTTGTTTTCCCAATTGTGTCTTCCAAACCTTCTGTCTCGTGAATGTGTGCAGACACGGCAATATCTGGCTGCAAGGAATCAATTATTGCTTTCAATCCAGTACTGCCTCTCCAACCACTCATTTTCGTAACTAAAGTGTTGTCTGGATGTACATGAGTGATGACCATATTTTTCCTTGCTTGAACTTTCTCTAAATTAGATTTTAGAGTATTATAAATTTCATCTTCTGAGAGCTGGAACATTCCAATATTTGCAGAACCACATCCAACAACTCCAAGTTCACCTAATTTGTAATATCTATCATGAAGAGAAATTAAATCATATTTCTCAGCCAAAAATTCCGCTGTCGCTAGTGATTCGTGGTTTCCAGGCAGTAGCATAACTTTTTTTCCAGCTTTCAGTAATTCTCCCATAACTCCTTCTGCATCTTCACCTGGACCTGTAAAGTCTCCTGCAACAACTATTGCTTCTACCTCATTATCTTTGGCCTTCTTAGCCAAAGCTCTAGCTGCTTTTAAATCTCCATGGACACATCCAGTCACTAGTAATTTCATCGTAGAAAGGGGAATTTTGGAAGTTTAAAAGAGTTTCTAAAGGCAGTCCATACAGTTTACAGCGATTATTGATATAATATAAATTAAGACCAAAAACAGCACCCAATACTTGCGCTCAAACCTCGTTTCTGCAATATAGATTATAGCTAGTGTCCATGCTACAAAAAACGATGTGAGTGGGACTATCGGACGTAAAACGAGCTCGAATAAGTTGTATCCTAACAACCAAAGAGTCCACTCAATTCCACTCCAAGAAACCAATACAAATAACAAAGATAGTAATAACATGTCTTTGCTCCCTTTCTTAAGAGCTACATCAAGAAAGTATATACTAATTAACGCCGCTATTATTGAATATGTCAAACCAACTGTGAAAATCATTTTTTAGGTTTGATGGCTTTGAATCCAGTATACTTCCAAAGAGCTTTTGGAATTTTAACAGTTCCATCTTTTTGTTGAAAGTTCTCTAATATCGCAATTATAACTCGTGGAGTTGCTATTGCTGTGTTATTCAACATGTGCACATATTCTTTCTTCCCATCTTTCCTAAGTACACGAGTGTTTAAGGCTTCAGATTGGTATGTTAGAGTATTGCTACAAGATGTCTCTTCTCGATAGGATCCCTTTTTCCTGTTCTGTCCAGGCATCCAAAGTTCAATGTCATATTGTAGGGCTTGCTTGTTCCCTAAATCTCCTGTACAGATATTGACGACTCTGAAAGGCAGTCCAAGTAGTTTGAACATGTTCTCAGAATGCTTTTGCATATCGTTGAAGTGTTTGTAAGAGTTCTCAGGCTTAGTATACATGACTTGTTCTATTTTATTGAACTGGTGCATCCTGAAAATTCCTTTCGTATCTCTGCCGTGTGATCCTGCCTCACGTCTAAAGCAAGAACTAATACCTCCAATTTTAAGAGGTAGCTCTTCCTCTAAGATAGTTTGATTCTTGCGAAGGGCAATCAAAGGATGTTCTGAGGTCCCAATAAGATATAAATCCTCACCTTCTATTTTATATATTGTGTCTTTGAACTCTGAAAGATTTACCCCTCCTGCCAAAGTTGCTCTGTTAAGCATTAACGGCGGCCAAGTCATGCTAAATCCTTGTTTGACAAGATAATCTACTGCAAACTGTTGTAGTGCTAGATCTAACAAAGCAGCTTCGTTCTTAAAGTAAACAAACCTAGACCCAGCGGCTTCCGCTGCACTTTCGAACTCGAACAAATCTAGAGATTCTCCTAACTCAATGTGGTCTTTTATAGGAAAATTGAATTTGGTTGGCTTACTCCAGAATTTTATTGGTTTGTTTTGGGAGTCATCCTTGCCTTTTGGAACAGAAGGGTGTAAGATATTGCCAACTTCTGCCCTTGCGACCTCGCGCTTGTTGAAATATTCCTTTGCTTTTTGCTGATTCTTCTTCAAATCAAGTATGGTCCTCTTCATCGAGGATATCTTGGCTACAGTTGACTTTTTTTGTTTTTTTAGCGCGTTAATCTCCTTAGAAACTTTATTTCTTTGGGCTCTTAGTTTTTCTACTTTATAATTCGTCTTTCTCCAGAGAGCATCATACTTAATCACAGCGTCTACGAATTTAATTCCGTGTCCTCTCTTCTTCTCAGAAGCTCTAATTATATGTGGACTTTCTCTAAAAAACCTTATATCGAGCATGCTTAGAAATGGCTTGAAATGTTTATATAATTATTGCCCTGAAAGGAAATCACAGACTAACCGTGGGCCAAAGCCAGTCCCCATGGGTGGATTATAAAACTTCCTTTTGTTTGAACGTGCCGTCCCAGCTATATCTATGTGTGTCCAAGGTGTGTCTCCTACAAACTCTTTGAGGAACAGTGCTGCTGTTATTGCTCCAGCACAATATCCTGGATAGTTGGATATGTTATTCAGGTCTGCTTTGCTACTCTTCAAAAATTCAGCATAATCTTTAGGTAAAGGCATTCTCCAAACAAGTTCGCCAGAACTTTCACCAGCAGACAATATTTTATCTGCGTCTTGGTCTGTGGAGAACAGACCAGCGTAATTGTGTCCCAAGGCAGCGATTACTGCGCCAGTTAATGTTGCAAAATCTACTATTTTTGTTGGTTTATAATTCTTAACAGTGTAAGCCATGGCGTCTGCCAAAATAAGCCTTCCCTCTGCGTCTGTGTTGCCCACTTCAACAGTTTTACCTGAGTAAGATTTGAGAACAGATCCTGGTTTTTGGGAATTAGCACTTACTGCATTTTCACAGACAGGTGCTACTGCAATTACATTTTTATTAAGTCCAAGTTCTGATATGGCTTTAATTGCTGCTAGGACAACCGCTGCTCCAGACATGTCCATGTTCATCTCAGCCATCATTCTAGTTTTAATATCTAACCCACCAGTGTCATAAGTTATTCCTTTACCGACAAGCGCAATTTTTTCTTTGGACTTTGGATTGCCTTTGTACTCAATAATAATCATATGTGGTTCAAAACGACTGCCTTGCCCCACTCCCAAAATCATGTTCAATTTATTTTTCTTCAAAGCAGATCTGTTCAAAACTTTTATTTTGAGTTTCTTGGACTTCGCAATATCTCTCGCAACCTTCACCAAATACTCTGGAGTCACAACATCAGCATCGTCGCTCTGTAAATCTCTTACCAAGTAATTAGCGTCGCAAGTTACTTTAGAATAAAACAATGTTTTCTTTAACTCCTCCGTGACTTTTGGCACTAAGATTGTGGCTTTGGAAACCCTGAATAATTTCGAGCCCTTCTCCGTTTTGTACTTGTCGAAGTCATAGTTAGAAAGTCTTAACCCATCCGAGATAGCTCTAACCAACTCTTTATCTGTGAATTCTAAGGTTGGCAGTGTAGCTAAGATGTGTTTTAGCTTCAAAGATGCTATTTTTCTTAAACCAACATGGGTCGCCCGCCTTACTGTTTCTAAGTCTACTGCCTTTTTCTTCCCCAAACCAGAAAGGAGTATTCTTTTGAAAGGTTTTTTACGTACTGGCACAATAAGTGTATCAGAAAGTTTCCCTTTAAAAGAACTCAAAGAAACATTTTCCTGCGCTAATTTTTGTATCGCATTTTTTGGGGATTTCTTCATAGTTTTTGTTTCTTCTTCAGTCAAAAAAATTAGAATATCTGATTTTGATTCTAACAACTTACTTGAGCTTATGCCGACCTCCATTAAGTTTGGTTAATGGGGAATCTTTTTATGTCTTATGCCAATTATTTGTTTAGACTTTTCTGATCTTTTTCAAAATTGACGTTTTGCCTTTCCAATTAAGTGCGTGCTCCAGGGCTCCATATATATCTTCTACAGGTATTATCTTGATCTTCTTTTTTCCAGAAAGAACTATATCCTCTAAGTTTGACTTTGGGATAATTACAGACTCCATGCCAGCCTCAATTGCAGCCTCGACTTTTGGTGTAATTCCTCCGACAGGTAAAACTTTGCCTCTAACTGATAAAGAACCCGTCATTGCTACGTTCTGTTTTATCGGGACCCCTTTCAACGCAGATATTATTGCTGTAGCGACCGCTAAACTTGCAGAGTCTCCTTCAACACCCTCATAAGTTTGCAAGAATTGAACATAGATATCATATTTCTCTTTTATATCTTCTCCAAAGCATTTCATGATTATGGCAGAAACATTTTCCACAGCTTCGCGGGCTATTTCACCCAATTTCCCCGTTGCTACTATGTCCTTCTTTTTTCCACCAGACGCAACCTCTGCCTCTATAGGCATAACAATTCCAGAATCACCAATAAGTGCTAGGCCATTTACTCTGCCAACATCGGTACCAGCTATTTTTATGACATTATACTCTTTCTTCTTCTCTACATATCTATCTGCTACTTGCTGCTCCAGGCTTCTGGCTAAACGTTTCGCTGCCAGTATGTGCTTTGGCTCAACGAAGTTTGCTTTTTGCTCGACTGCAATATCTCCCGCAGCCCTTACAAGGCCCCCTAATTCCCTTAACTTCAAAGTGAGCTTGCCTTTATGTCCCGCACGTCTTCTAGCTTCTTTTATGACCTGCTCAACGGCCGCATTTGTAAAATGTGGAATTTTGCCATCTTTCACAACTTCTTGGGCAACAAACTGTGCATAAAGCTTCCTATTTTTTACATTGTCTTCTACTGTCTCATTCATAACGACCTCGTAACCATACCCCCTTATTCTAGATCTCAAAGCTGGGTGCATTTTTTGTATTGTATCTTCATTTCCGGCCGCAATTAGAATGAAACTACAAGGTACTGGCTCCGTTCTAACCATTGCACCTGCAGATTTTTCTGATTGACCAGTTATAGGATATTTCCCTTCTTGTATAGCTGTTAATAGATCTTGCTGTGTTTCAATACCTAGAATAGAAACTTCGTCTAAGAACAAAACACCTTTGTGGGCTTGATGTATCATACCTGCCTCAACCCTAAGATGTGCAGGTGTACCTAGCCCTCCACTTTGGAAAGGATCGTGACGTACATCTCCAAGCAATGCACCGGCGTGAGCACCAGTAGCGTCTACAAAAGGCGCCTTAGTTTTATTAGCAGAGTCAACAAGCAACTTTGGTTCTAGAGACTGGCCTTTTTTCATACCTATGTTCATAGAAACTGCGAAGGCTAGCACAAAAACCATTCCAGCCAACAAAGACGCGGCCGCCATTATATCTCCATACACTATTCTAATCCACCAAGGGAGCATGATAGCTGCTATTGCTAATATCATAAAAAACAAATTTTTACGTTTGTTTTGATTCAATCCTCTGAGTTTTGCTTTTTCCAGTAAAGCAATTCCCCTCCCAGCACCCACGGTTTTAACTATTGGTTGATTTTCATTCTTCACATTGGGCAAAACCATAATATCTGTGAGTTGTTGTACAGGTAAGAGTTCGGCGAGAGCTTGGCCAAGCATGGACTTGCCCGTCCCAGGTTTACCAATTAAAAGGACGTGTCTTTTTTGTTTAGCTGCTTTTTTGATTGTATCAACGCCACTATCTTGGCCGATAATCTGATTAACGACATCCTTATCAACAAATATATCTGCTGTAGTTTTGAACTTCATAGAAAAGTGTACGAGCAAAAGCTTATAATAATTTTGAGGAGTGCCAACTAGTCTTCTTCTGCATGACTTGGAGCAGCTGCTCGTGAAACAATCATTATGGAACCAATTGACTTCACCAAATTATGAGGTACGATTACACCTTTTGCTCCAGGCATTGCCTTTGACAAAAAGGACTCACGAACTGCTTTAACTCTCCAACTATCAATCTTGTTGTCTGTAATTATTGCTTCTTCAACCTGACCAAACAAATCTCCAGAATCTGTATAGACACGTATGCTTTCAACTTCACTTAATTTCTTCATCTGAAGCATAACAGCTAGAAGGGAAGTATTAATAAAAAGATTTCTCTTCTTTAAGATATATGGGTAGAATAGATGTAATTGGAACTTCACATATTTCGGAGCAGAGTGTTAGAAATCTCAGACAGAAGATTCATCTAGATAGGCCAGATATTGTTGCTGTGGAGTTAGATATTGTACGGCTGCAAGAACTATTACGGCCTCAACACAAAAAGCGGCGTGTGAGTATAAAAGATATCTCAAACTTAGGTTTTTTTGGGTGGCTTTTCACAATCATTGGTTCTTTCGTTCAGAGGCGTTTAGGTAAAAGAGTTGGTGCCAAGCCCGGCAGTGACATGAAAGCTGCAGTCCTTGCTGCTAAAGAAGTCGGAGCACAAGTTGTCTTGATTGACAGAAACATAGGCGTTACTGTCAGACGTCTTTCAAAGAACGTGCCTCTTCGTGAAAAGTTATATCTTGCTTGGTTTTTGTTATTTGGTTGGATTTTAGATAGGAAAGAACTAAGTAAGCTTAGAAAACTGGATCTCAAAAAAGTGCCTAGTGCGACATTAGTTAGGGAGATGATAACTGATTTTAGACATAAGTTTCCGCACATATACAAAGTTCTTGTTGCTGAACGAGATAAGTATATGGCTAGTAGAATTAAACTTGTAAAGAATAGATTTCCAAAAGCAAATATTTTTGTCGTTGTTGGAGCTGGACACGTTAAAGGGTTAAAGAAAGTTCTGGAGCACAACAATAAATAAAAACAGTTAAGTCATACTACTCAGATGGATTTTCTAAGGGAGAAGATAAAGTTGCGCCTGTATCAGCAGACTATTTTGGCAAGCTGCAACAATAAAAATTCATTAGTCGTGTTACCAACTGGTTTAGGGAAAACTTACGTGGCAATTGGTTTAGCTGGATTAAAGGTTAAGAAGGGTTTGGTAATTATGATGGCGCCAACTAAACCTTTATGTGTCCAGCACAAAAACTCTTTTGCAGAATTTTTTAAGCCGGAGGAAAAATTAGGAATTTTGACAGGGAGCATCCCTCCAAGCGAAAGAAAACTTTTGTGGTCTACCTCCAAGCTCTTCTTTTGTACGCCGCAAACACTTGTAAAAGATATTATGAGAGGTTATGTGGATTTAAAGGATGTCGCTCTTTTAGTTTTTGATGAAGCACACAGGGCAACAGGAGATTATTCTTATGTCAGCCTAGCAAAAGAATTTTCTAAACGCTCAACCGGACATATTCTCGCTCTAAGCGCCTCACCTGCTTCCAGCAAAGACAAGTTGGATGAGGTCTGTGGGAATCTTGATATTAAAAATATTGAAATAAAAACAGAGGAAGACGTTGACGTTTCTAAATACATTAAAGAAAAGGAGATTGTCCGAGTCGAGGTAGAACTCCCTAAAGAAATAAAAGTTATACAGTCTCTTCTCGAAAAGAGTTTAATTTCACGTCTCAATAAACTAAGGAGTGCAGGTTTGGTACACACGGCTGAAGTTTCTAAGTTAAGAAAATCTGATTTGTTGGCTTTGCAGAAGCGATTGGGTTCTGAGCTTAGTTCCAAAAAGTTTGAGGCGTATGGACAGATTTCTACAGTAGCAAGCTGTCTTAAACTACAACACGCACTTGCAATGGTACAAACACAAAGTATCGAAACCGTAATAGATTTTTTCAAAAAATTGGAACAGCAAGCAAAAACCGTCAAAGCATCTAAACGGTTGCTTGCAGATGTAAATTTCAGAAAAGCTGTGACCAAAGCATATGAGGCTGCTGGAGAAGGTTTAGAACATCCTAAATTCAGTGCTCTACGAAATATGTTAGTGGAAGAATTTTCTGAAGATATGAGAGCCATAGTTTTCGCTAGCTACAGGTCTTCAATATCACGTTTAATTTCTATGCTCAAAAAGATTGATGGTATAAATCCTGTGAAGTTTATAGGTCAGAAAAGGGGTATGAGTCAGAAACGACAAGTGGCGACTTTAGAAAAATTCAAAGAAGGGAAATACAATGTTTTGGTAGCCTCCAGTATCAGTGAAGAAGGTCTCCATGTAGAGAACGCTGATCTGGGAATCTTTTTTGAACCTGTGCCTTCTGCTTTAAGGAGTATACAACGGCGCGGGCGGATTGGACGAGTAAATATCGGGAAAGTTTACTTGCTTATAACCAAAGACACAATAGACGAAAAGTATTATTGGTCTTCCTTACATAAAGAAAGAAGGATGGCGGATTTGCTTAATAATTTAAGAGACGATCTAAACAGTGGGCAAACAAAATTAAGTGACATTTGAAATGGACAAGATTAGAATTTATGTTGATCATCGGGAAGGTGAACTAAGTACGCTACTCTCAGAACTTGGTGTAGATGTGAATAAAGCCCTTTTGGAAGTAGGTGATTTCATTCTTTCTAGTGATGTTGTGGTTGAGCTGAAGACAGTCAGTGATTTTGTGACGTCTCTGGTGGACGGTAGATTATTTAAACAAGCGAAAGAACTGAAAAGAAACTTTCCCAAACCACTTTATATTATTGAAGGTACTTTGCATGAAATGTTTGATAGTGGCGTGCACCCTAACGCTTTGAGGGCGGCCCTGATTTCATTAACTTTAGACCAAAGATTTCCTCTACTTTTCAGTCAGAGCAAGGAAGAAACGGCGGATCTTCTCATTTTAATAGCGAAACGTGAACAATTCAAAAATAGTAAAGAAGTTTCTTTGAGAGGTAGCCGACGACTGAAATCTTTGTTTGAGCAACAGCAATTTCTTATTGAAGGTCTTCCTTTAGTAGGTCCGAAACTTGCGAAAAGCTTGTTGCGAGAGTTTGGTAGTCCAGAGGAAGTTCTGACTGCTAGTTTTGAAGACCTACAGAAAGTTGATAAAATGGGGAAGAAAAAGGCGGCAACTGTCAGAAAACTTTTAGAAGAACAATACGAAGAAGATTAGATAACTACGCTAGCTAAGAATCCCAGTATGGAGCAAAGGGCGATGGGTGGTAGTGCAGGTATAGCCCTTCTTTCTGACTGACGAATAAGTAATTGGTTTATCAAAACAACGCCAACCAACGCACCACCAACGACAAAAAAGGCAGACATCAAACTTGTTTTCATAACAGCTATCGCAAATATTAATGGGAAGGCTATATCTCCAGTTCCAAGAAGCATGAAATTAAGTTGTGCACCGGGCCGTATGTCTTTTACCCTCGCTTTTCCGGCAGCAGTGCTTCTAGGAATAACTATTGACATAATAACACCTTTATCCAATAACTTGTTGAACATCTTAACCATATGTTTTGTCTTATATACAGCTATAACATCATACACTGATAATGCTCCTAAAATCAATATTATTGCTGCTGGAGAAACTCCTAAACCTATGCTCGCACTGATACCACTTATCGCCATGAGTATGACAAAGTTATGAGTAATAACATAAGGAAATAATAACCAGATAATAAGGACACCTAATGTTAAGACACTAGCAAGTATATTTGGGAAGAAGGCTGACAGTGCCGATTTTGATCCTATAAGTATCAAGAACACAAATAATATTTTAAATAAAGTTGCGCCTCTTAAAAATTTTAGGAATATTAAGAAGAATGCTGTAGCTATCAAAAATGCTGCTATGAAATCTAATGCTGTGAATTGGATAACTTGTGCAGTGAAGAAGTCCGACCTCATCAAACGGTATCCAACTAGGAGTCCGAATAACTGTATTGAAGCAAAAACAATTAATTCATAAAGTAAAAGTGGGATCATAACATACATAGTTTTTTGTGGGTTAAATAATTTACTTAAATTTTAACATAGTTGACTTTCTTGTCTGAAGATTAAGAAGTGGAATATGTCCTGGATCTGGAGTGTGTCCCATTTTTTCTTGGAATTTTGTGGTTGATTGCCAACAACTGCACGAGAAACATAAACAATTTTTGTACTGTCCTATACTTGATTTATGGATATGACCTGATACAACAATGTCTGGAACTTTAGATATTATTAATGGATCAGATTTCATAGGCAAAGTTAGATTATAGTCATGGGTTGGAGAAAGATGTCTACGTTTGAGTAAGAATTGTTGTATTAAATCACCTCTGTCATATCCTCCAGCAAGTCTCAGGCCTTCAATCTTGTCTATGAACCTATCAAAACTATAACCATGATACATTAGAACATCGAATCCAGTCTGACCATTTATATTATGAATTTTTGTGTAAGATGGATTTGGCACGACAGTCACATTTGGTAGTTCATAAACTGGGGCTGCGTAGTCAGTAGGGAGGACAGGTTGTGGTTCTTCTATACGAACTGCATCGTGATTTCCTGGACACAATATTATCTGTTTGTCTTGTGGAATTTTAGAAAGCTTCTTGGCCAACACATCATATTGTTTGTATATATCTGTTATTGTAAGTTCTTGTACTTGCCCAGGATATATGCCTACTCCATCTACCAAGTCACCTGCGAAGAAGATGTACTTCGTTCGCCTAGCAGTCTCTCTCTGCTTATCATTTCCAACCTTTCCACTCAACCAATCAGTGAATTTTTCGAAATCGTCGTCTAAGTGATTAGCAGAGCCTACATGTATATCACTTGAAAAAGCAGTATAAACTTCCTCTTCAGCACTCGGTGCTGGTTTTTCAGGTATGTCCGGCCATATTACTTCCGCAACATAAAATGTGTTTCTAAAAACTTTCCCAACCAAACCTACTACTTCATCAAGCGTCAACATTTGAAGTGCTTCTACATTGGAGTCGTCCTTAGAAGAAATGAAACCAGGAATAGCGTCCGACAAATCTTCCAATTTTAGCCTCAAAGAACCATTGGGCATACGATTCATGTCTGAAACCATTGCTATTATTGTCACCTCTTCGGCTGTTGGATTTGCCTTTGCTTGTGATATTGACATCGCATTAGATATTTGGGGGCGATTGAATAATAAATTCTTCATCATCGAGTATCTGTTCCTGAAATATTCTGTAAAGTCATCCACCTTAATCTTCTTTGGTGTGTATTGTGTATTTTTAAGCACCTCAAAGCCATAGTCTATTTTATTTTTTGTTGTTTTAACGATGGAAACACCATTAACGAGAGCGTTGATATTTTCACCAGTAGGTAAGATTCCTTCTTTTATTAGTTGTTTAATAGCTCGTTCTCTTTTCATGTTATGAATATATGCTAGCATGCACTATCTCTTTAAGTTGAAGGTATATGTCAGGTTGTACTGCTAAAGATATTTCTTTTGTTCGCCCGTACCTACCTTTACTTATTGTTTTAGCAGTTATCATACCCAACAAATCCAATTCAGTTATAAGATCTGATACTCTTCTTTGCGTTAATACGTGATTGTGGGTTTCTTTACAAAGCTCTTTGTATTTATCAAAAACTTCTCCTGTTTCAAGGTAACCTTCTTTCTCTTCTGACAATAAGAAAATCGCGAACATGACAATTTGAGATTGTTTTGGTTGACCTTGAAGCACTTCAACAACCTTATTACGTTCTATTTTTGTATCTGCCAAATCTATATGTTTTGAAGATATAGATTTTTTGCCTTCTCTTTCCGCAAGTTCTCCAGATACTCTAAGTAAATCTAGCGCCCTTCTTGCATCACCGTGCTCCCTGGCAGCGAATGCCGCACATTTCGCAAGAACTCCACTTTCAATTGTATCTCCCCTAAACGCGGCTTTCGCTCTCTTTTCGAGTATATCTTTTAACTCTAGTGCATTATAGGGTGTGAAAACCATCTCTTCTTCCCCCAAACTACTTTTGACTCGAGGATCTATATTGTCCATGAATCTTACATCATTCGATATTCCAATCACTGCAACTTGGGCGTTTTTTAAGTCCGAATTCATGCGTGTTAGTGTGTAGAGAATACCGTCTCCTGCTTTTTTTATGAGTTGGTCTATTTCATCCAAGACAATTAACACAATTTGTTTAGTATCTAATTTTTTTAAAAATAGTTTATATACTTCGCTTGTTGGTAGTCCTGTCATAGGTACGTCGGCCCCCAATTCTCTTGCAAGGTGTGCTATAACTCTATACTCAGTATCTGCTGCTTTTTTTAATTTACAATTTAGAGATATGGCTTTGAAAGGGATATTTCTGTTCTGGGCTGTTTCACCTAATTTGTTTACTACATAAGTAGCACATAGTGTTTTTCCTGTACCTGTCTTTCCATATAAAAAAGTATTTGAAGGTTTTTCCAAACGTAAAGAAGGTGCCAGTATCAAAGATAATTGTTTAATTTGTTTTTCTCTATGCGGTATATTATTTGGGAGATATCTCATCATTAAGACATTCTTGTTCAAGAAAAGAGATTCTTTATCTAAGAAATCTTCAAAAAAAGATCCAAGGGATTCGTCTTTTTCCACAACTTCGTGACTTTCATCTGCTACTTCTGCAGGGAGTTTCGTCTGGGAATCGACCATGACTTCCAAATGAATCAAAGGTTAATAAATATTGTTTGTATCTATAAGATAGTTAATAAAGAATAACAAAAATCAACAGACTCAATAGATATTATCCATCACTACCCCCTTAGCCCTTAGTTTCGTATGGAAGTTCATTTGGAATTTTTTGAGGTTATCTCGTTATTATGTTATATTTATTTACTATATTGTAAAATAATATATAATAAGATATAAACAAAAACAACACACGACGAATAAATTTTATTAAATATACAAACAACTGAGAACAAACCAAACACCAAAACTTAATTGTCCAAAAGAAATGAAGGGCTGTGAGGGTCATACTTTATTCTTGCTTCCAAGTCCAACGTCTTTTATTCTACTTAATACTTCTTTGGATCTTTTTGGTTTCGCATTCGGCCCCAGAGCAAAAACAACTCTTTTAACTTGATTTCCCCATGAGTAGTTGCCTTGGACATCTTCTACTGTGTGGATTCGAAACTCACCTAGTTCAACTCCTTTATTAAGGTGGTAATATATTGATCTTATACTTATATTTTGGCCAAATATTCGTACATACTTTTTATACAAGTCATAACCATAACTTTCTTTTAAGAAAAAGATAAGTTCTATGAGATTATCTCTTATTGGACTGCTTGTTGGCCTACCGCGTAAATCTTGTTTTTTAGCCATTAAATAAGAGTAAAATATAAACCTTAAAAAGAGTATTGCTAGTAATGTATGTTTGCCCGCAATATTATTTAAAAGTCCGAGACGTCAGGGGAGATATATGGATATAGACACCATATCAAATGAGAACGTTAAAAAATATTTCAAAGAGCTCCATACTGAAACATCGAGATTGCACAACTTAGCAAACGAAGCACGAGCAAAAGGGTACGACCCCGAACCTCACGTTGATATTCCTTTGGCAGCAGGAGTTTCCCAAAGAGTAGAAGCTCTGATAGGATCTATATTCCCCCAAATCTTAAAATCAGGAGTTGCTGAGAGGATAGACGAACTAGAAAATAAATATTCTCCCGGAGAACTAAGAATCGCTTTTGTTTTGGCTGAAGAAATAGCGAACCAAAAATTCTGTAAGTTCGAAGACGAGGCAGAAAGTATAAACGCAGGAGTTCGTACTGGTTTCGCATATATTACTCAAGGAGTGGTTTCCGCACCACTCGAAGGTTTAATAGACATCAAGATAAAAGAACGTAGGGACGGCAAAAAGTATCTTGCTCTTTATTATGCTGGACCAATACGTGCGGCAGGAGGAACACCTGCTTCCATGACAGTTTTGATTGCAGATTATGTAAGGCAAAAAAAAGGTATAGATGTCTACGATCCAAATGAAGAAGAAGTCAAAAGATTTTATACTGAAGTAAGAGATTATTGTGAACGGGTAGTTAGGACACAATATACTCCTTCAGAAGAAGAGATAACATTTTTAATAGAACGTTTACCTGTAGCTCTTGATGGTGACCCAACAGAGAAGTTGGAAGTTTCTAATTACAAAAATTTAGAAAGGGTAGGGACAAACCGCATAAGGGGAGGTATGTGTCTTGTTTTAAGTGAAGCCCTCCCATTAAAAGCACCCAAAATATCAAAGCAAATCCAAAACTGGGCAAAAGATTTTGGTTTAGAGAACTGGTCGTGGTTGAAGGAATTTATAGAACTTAAAAAGCAGCTAAGATCAGGAGAATCTAATAACAATAAGGTAAATAAAAGTGTAACACCTGACTTTACTTATCTATCTGAGATAGTAGCGGGCCGTCCGGTCTTTGGATATCCCTCACTAAGGGGTGGATTTCGTTTGCGTTATGGGCGAACACGTATGAGTGGTTGTGGTTCTTGGGCAATATCTCCGATAACCATGCAACTTCTAAATAAATATTTGGCTACAGGGAGCCAGTTAAGAGTAGAGAGGCCTGGAAAGTCCACCGCACTAACTGTATGTGACTCCATAGCTGGCCCGACAGTAAAACTTAAGGACGGCTCAGTATTGTCTCCCACATCAGAACAGCAAGCCAAAAAAATAGTTTCCGAAGTTTCAGAGATTCTTTATCTGGGAGACATATTAATAAGCTATGGAGATTTCTTTGAGCAAGCCCACTGTCTAACTCCACCTGGGTACTGTCCTGAATGGTGGGCCCAAGAGTTGAAGAAAGCAAGTAAGGATTCACGCAAAGAACCAACGCAGCTAGAGAAAGAATTAATTGAAAATCCTTTCACAAAAAACCCAAGTCTAGCAGAAGCCCAGCAAATTTCGGAGAAGTTCAATATACCTTTGCACCCAAAACACACTTTCTTTTGGGATATATCTATAGATGAAGTGAAAACCTTACGTAAATTTCTTTCAGAAACCGATAAACCAAATTTTATAGTCACGGAACAAATCAAACGTAGTCTGGAGTTAATTGGATGTAGACATACTTACAAAGAAGAGAGAGTTATTTTGGACCCTGAAGTGTATGCGGCACTTAAAGCAAACTTGTTTGGTGGTAGTCCTGTAGCCACGCATAAAGAGTCTTTGGCTTATGTGAATTCAGTATCAAAATATAAGATTCGAGATAAATTTGGTACAGCTATTGGTGTTCGTATGGGTCGTCCTGAGAAGGCAAAGTTAAGACAACTCAAAGGATCACCCTCTATGATGTTTCCAGTAAGTGAGTCTGGTGGGAGATTAAGAAGTTTGCAGAGTGCCCTAGAAGTAGGAAGTATTACTTCAAACTTTCCAAATTTCTTCTGTAAATCTTGTAACGGCAGAACAATATACTCAAAGTGTGAGGTCTGCAAATCCAGAACGGAGCTTGAAAGAGCATGTCAAATTTGTAAAATTAAGACAACAAAACAGCGATGCCATGACAAGCCCACTGTAGCCCATACAAAACGAAATATAGATATAAATCACTATTTCAATGCAGCAAAGCAGCAACTTAAACTCCAGAACCCTCCAGTTTTAATAAAAGGAGTCCGTGGGACATCTAACAAAGACCATATAACAGAATTCCTTCCTAAAGGTCTATTGCGAGCGAAGCATAAATTGAAGATAAATAAAGACTGCACAATTAGATATGATTTAACTGAACTTGGAATAACTCATTTTAAGCCAAAGGAGATTGGGTTAAGCGTAGAAAGGGCCAAGGAGTTGGGTTACGTAAAAGATTACGAAGGAAAACCGCTAGAAACTGAAGAACAACTTATTGAGATATTTCCACAAGATGTTATTCTACCTAGCTGTCCAGAATCTGCAGACGAAAAAGCCGACGACGTTTTGATAAGGGTGGCTAGTTTCGTTGACGAAGAGTTGAAGTTAATATATGGAATGGACCCAATATATAATATCAAAAACCGTGAAGACCTCATTGGACAACTTGTTATAGGACTTGCTCCACATACTTCAGCAGGAATCATAGGTAGAATTATAGGGTTCTCAACTAAAGTATGTATCTTTGCACATCCTTTTTGGCATGCAGCCCAGAGGCGTGATTTAGATGGTGAAGAGACTTGCGTAATGCTTGCTATGGATGCCTTCCTAAATTTTTCTCGACAATATCTACCTAATAGAAGAGGTAGTAGAAGTATGGATGCACCGTTGGTTCTTACGACAATGTTAGATTTGAAAGAAGTTGACGATGAAGTTTATGATTTGGATATAGCCACTAACTATCCTCTTGAGTTTTACGAAGCTGCTCTACAACTCAAAAACCCTTGGGATATCAAAAGTATTCCTCAAGTGAAATCACGTGTTGGAAAATCAGACCAGTATGATCCAATTGGGTTCACACACCCCGTTCATAGTTTGGAGCAAGGCGTAAGTGTTTCGGCGTATAAATCCATTCCTACAATGTTTGAAAAAGTTGAGGGCCAACTTGATCTGGCAAAGAAGATACGAGCTGTTAAGGTTGAAGACGTCGCACAACTTGTAATAGAAAGACATTTCATTCGTGATATCAAAGGAAATCTTAGGAAGTATACTATGCAATCTTTTAGATGTGTGGTTTGCAATGAGATCCACCGCAGACCACCTTTGGCAGGTAGGTGTGTCAATTGTAATAATCATAGACTTGTTTTTACGATTGCAGAAGGGTCCGTAAAAAAATATGTTGACGCTACAATGGCACTCTCAAAATATGAAAATGTGCCCGAATATTTACAACAAAGTTTAGAGATATTACAGAACCGTCTAAACTCAGTTTTCGAAGAAGAAAAGACAAAACAAATCAGATTGCAGGGGTTCCTAAGTTAGATGGTAAAGATAATTTGTCCAGATGGGACCGAAAAGACGGTAGAAGAAGTTTTACAAAGTGATTACTACCCAAAGACCGTATTAAAAGCTCTTTTAGATGGACGAGACAAGAAAAAAAGATCTCCGAAAGACCGCCAACGTTTTGGTGTAACAAGGCTGGTTAACGACTGTTTGAGGAAATCCTACTACGATCT
Source organism: Candidatus Woesearchaeota archaeon (assembly GCA_964344605.1). GTDB lineage: Archaea > Nanobdellota > Nanobdellia > UBA10117 > ARS21 > CAYFNR01. Next base: position 47,622 of record CAYFNR010000001.1, read on the forward strand.
AACAGAAGAGGTCCCCATATCATTAGAACAGCTTTGGATTTTTAGCAGAGGACATGCCATCCATAATTTCTTCCAAGAGCATCTTACTGATGACGAGAAAGAGAAGTTCGTCGAAAAACCTTTTCATGCTTTTGATGCTATTGGTTTTGTGGACGCCATTCAAGATAATACATTACTCGAGTTTAAGACAACGAGTAACATACCTACAGCACCAAAACAAAGCCATATTCTACAAGCACAGGCTTACTTTTCCATGTTACCAAAAGAAGATCAAGATGCCATTGAAAATTTAAAAATTATATATTTTAGCTTAAGTAGGATTAAAGTATACGAAGTTCCAAAACGCAATATACTACCTTATTTAGAAGCTAGAGGAACGCTCTTGGCCCAGGCACTTAACTCCCAAACACCACCTAACAGAGAAGAGTGTTGGTTGTGTAACGTCTGTGAATTCAGTAAAATCTGTCGTCCAAAAATGCTATATCCAAAAGAATATAATAATTCTGGACCGAATCATAGGCAGAGTGAATTATGAGTTGTTTCCAATGAGTTACTAAATGGAAGAGGATCTCTAATAGCTTCCAATAAACTTACAGATAATAAGGTCCGAGTATAATGAATTCTATTCTCTAGCAGATTTCCATCGGAAATAAAGGGGTCTTTATTGGAAAGATGTTTCCAATAGAAATAAAGGGGTCACTTGGAAAGAGGGCTATTTCAAGCTCATTTTAGTTAAACAAAGAGAAAATAAAGCTTGTAGGTTGTAACTATTCTACTGTAGCTAAAACGTCGTCTATTGGAAAATACGAAAGTATATATATTTAGTTTTCTGAATAAGTATGATTATGGTTATTTTTGACAACCAGAAACCTTCTGCTGAGCTCAAAGCAACGCTTAAGAACTTTCTAAAAAACCAAGATGCTGAGATAAAAGAATTGAAAAGTGAGATATCTCAACTCAAAAAGGATCAGACAAAACTAAAAGAAAAATACGAATTTGTTCTGGAAACTTTATTGGAAAAGTTGGGAAAAGGTTCCGACCGCTTTCCGACCGAGAATTCCGATATGGCACGGACAGTAATCAGAACAGCTAGACAGTCCATACAACTTAGTGATATACAGCTACTTATGCTCCTTGAGAATAGTAAAGCAACAAACAGGACGTTTGCTGTGACAGTGAACCAACTTATAACTGCTTTTTCTATAGAAGTGACAGGCAGAACATTAAGGAATAAGTTAGCATCTTTAGAGATGAGAGGGCTAGTCGCATCTTTTGGAAGCAGACCAAAATACTTCTTCTTAACTTCTTCTGGAGTAAATCTTCTTCAGAAGCAAAAAAGGGGAGTCTTAAGTTTTGAGCCTCTTTGATATTATATTGTGCTCCCAACAATAACAGGTAGACTAAGTACACCCATTGCGTGGATCTTTTTTACACCAGATAATTGACTCAGTATGCCTATTGAAGTTGCAATAGTCATCACTACTAGGCCTAAAAATCCCGAAAACGCTAAAACCATCGATGTGACTAAAAGTATAATAGCAAAAGATATAGTTGAATAAGGTATGGTGTCTATATTCTTGGCAAAGCTCTTCCCTACTTTAATTGTTATATAAACTGCCAACCAAACTGCCGAAAAAGCTACGGCTACAAGCACCATATATTCTTGAAAACCTATGTTAGACATCTGTTGAACTACTACCAAAACCCCACTGCGGGCCTTACCTATAATGTACAAAGTTGTCAAAGTGAATAAAGTGTCGACTGTGTTTATACCACCCAAGATTACTAAAAACCTCTCTGGTCTTTTGAAGCCGGAAAATCCTTGAGCCAATATGGCTGCTTGTGAAGGTCCCAAAGTAGGGAGTAGACCCATTAAACTTCCCGCTAGAACAGCTTTAAAACCATCCTTTATATTAGAAAATGAGAAAATTTTTGTTTCGTAGTCAAACTTCTGTTTAGGAATTTTAATTTCTGATTTCAGCGATAGGATTAAGACACTTATACCAAATAGTCCAGAAAGCATAGGAAATAAAGGTTGCCTCACAGGGAGGGCTCCCAAAACAATAACACCCAAACTACCTGCTAAGAAGTAGATGATTGCAGCCCAAACTATTTTTTTATTTTCAACTTCTAAAATGATGAAATATGCCGCCAAAGTTACTAAAACTGGTGCAGCAAGGAATGCTAGATGTGGTTCAAGGAGTTTTATGATTTTTATCAAAAGAGGTAGAAGCATCAGTGTTAATAAAAATGCAGAAACTCCTCCACTAAGAGTATATTTCAAAGCTTTCAAGCCTAAACCCTCTGCTAGCATCCTGTGTCCAGGTAAAACAGACAAGACTGTAGACGATTCTGGAGCCCCAAGGAAAATACTAGGTATATAATCAACAAAAGAATGAACAACAACCATAGATATCAAAAATGCACCAATTGTAAGAAACTCAAATTTTTCCAACACAAATCCTACAGAACTAACAACTAAGATCGCGATAGTATTAGTGTGTAAACCAGGAATTAGCCCAGTAATTGTCCCAACAAGACTACCAGCCAAAACGGCTAGAATTAGCTCCCACATTTTAAACAAGTAATCTCATCAGCAATGATTTCTAATTTTCCCTTGTAGAGGGAAGCCTCTCCAGATACACCTATCTTATCTCCTTTGGAAATAACTTCCTCTAAGCTGTCAAAGACGACCACAAGTAATTCTCCGCTTATATCTTCAACAGTAAAGAAAGTAGAAGTTTCTTTATAGCTTGCACTTTGGACAGAACCCTCAATATAAACTTGATTTCCAATATTATCAATAACTTCAGATATAAGTATTGATTTGGGTTCAACGAATTCAGTCATAACTAAAAGTGATAGTAGCCCTACGAGGGCGAAGCTTAACGACAGCCTTAAGAGCTTGCTGTCTTCCATATCTATAATTTGAGAGCCCCACATTTATAATTTAATCTTCTTGAGTGAATGAATCTATTTAATTCAATCATGGCTCTTAATCTGATGAAAGAGTACCAACATATAGTCTCAAAAATTCTCAGCGACGGAGCCCAAAAACCTAATAGGACAGGCATTGGATCTTATATGGTGCCTGGATTAAAATTCCAACATGATATGTCTAAGGGCTTTCCATTACTAACAACAAAAAAAATGCCGTATCACTTGATTGTATCGGAACTAGAGTTCTTCATTAAGGGTGTGACGGATAAGCGATGGCTACAGTTCCGGGGCAATCACATATGGGATGAGTGGTGTAATCCAGAAATAGTACCTTATGGACACGATGAAGAGACAAGAGAAAGGATGATAGACGAGCGTGATCTCGGCCCAGTTTATGGCTTTCAATGGAGATATTTCGGTGCTGAGTATAAGGGATGTGATGAAGATTATAACGGAGAAGGTGTAGACCAACTGGCAAATCTTGTAGACATGCTTAAAGAGAACCCACATGACCGTAGGATGGTTGTATCTTCTTGGAATCCAGTCCAACAACACCAAATGGCAATACCTCCTTGCCATTATAGTTTCCAAGTAGTCACATCTGAAGATAGATTAAATTTACTGTGGAACCAACGTTCTGTTGATACTATGTTGGGCTTACCTTTTAATATAGCAAGTTATGCTACCCTTCTACATTTATTGTCTAAGGAGGCCGGACTAGAAGAGGGCACACTTTCTGGTTTTCTGGGAGATGTTCATATATATGAAAATCACGTTGAAGGGGCGGAAGAGCAAGTCAAAAGAGAACCTTTCAACTTACCAAAAATTAAAACTGAGAACTTCACTTCAATCTTTGATTGGGAGTATACAGATACTGAATTGGTTGGTTATGAACACCATCCTTTACTAAAATTTGACATTGCTGTGTAATGGGAAAGATGAAGAGACCATCAAAAGATGAGTATTATCTAGGAATAGCTTTGGCTTACTCAAAAAGATCAACTTGTTTGCTTAGACGATATGGAGCAATAATTGTAGTTGACGATGCTGTAGTCAGTCAAGGGTATAATGGATCTCCTAGAGGTATGGAAAACTATGTTGAATCTGGAGAATGTCCTAGAATGAAAGCTGGTTGCAAACCCGGAGAAGGCTACGACCTTTGTATAGAGATACATGCTGAAGCAAACGCAGTCATCAACGCAGCCAGAACAGGCGCTAAAGTTGTTGGTGGGATTTTGTATGTTGCAGGAGAGCACGTTGAAACGGGCAAATTAAGCAATGCAACTCCTTGCAAGCAATGCGCTGCTTTAATCATAAATTCTGGAGTAAGCAAAGTTATTTCTCAACACGAAAATGAGATTGTGACATATGACCCACAGAGATGGGTGAAAAATGGTTTACCAGATTATAGTGCTTTGAACACGCCCAAAGAAGAGTAGATTGGTCCGCTCTTTTTTAATTTACTCTCCATAAGATGAAACTCTTTTACTTTGAATTTACCAAAGCTTTTAATTTCGTACTTTTCAAATAATTTTTTCGTAGTTGATTTAGTACTGGATTTTACCCTACAAAAAGTTGCATGGTTGTGAAAAGGCCTACCTTCTTTTTCGAACCCTAGCTTGAACAACATGTCTTCAATATCGGTTGCTAACTTTGTGAGTTCTTCGTTAGTGAATCCAACCCATAATACTCTTGGACTCGTTTGGGTTGGGAATGCACCAACACCTTTTAACTCACAATCAAAACTATTGAATTTAATCTTTGACAGTGCTTTCTTTAATCCATCTAATTTTGACTCATCGACCCAACCTAAAAATTTCATAGTTATGTGTATATTGTCAGAATCAACAAACTTACCTTCTACTGTTTTTCCGAATTCTAAACTTGCTTTGTAGATATCATCCCTTATTCTCTTAGGAATTTCTATAGATATGAAAAGCCTAATCATAATTTAGTAATAGTGATTCTACCAAATAAAGCTTTATATGACTCTCTCACTTGGTTACGACATGTTACTTCCTGGCTTTCAAGAAAATTCTTTTACAGCATGGCCAGGAAGATTAAGTTCGGTAGTCTATTTTTCAAGGACAAATTTACTACCTCCCTATATGCGCGGACAAGCTAGAAACCTACATCTCCACCCAACACCCTGGACAAAAATTCGTCTTGCTCTAGAGAAGAATAAAAATTGGATAGACGGCGTTGTTTTGACTGGAGGAGAGCCCACTTTATACCCTCACCTATCTTTACTTTGTAATAAGATAAAGTTGGCTGGATTCCCTGTAAAGATTGATACGAATGGAACAAATCCAGATATTTTATTGGAGTTGATCCAAAAGAAGTTGGTAGATTTTGTTTCATTGTATGTTTATGCGCCGCTTGACTTCCAAAAACACAGCAGAGCAACATCACTTAGAGACAAGCAACTTTTTATGGCAATTAGACGGAGCGTCTCAAATGTTGTTACTGGTGGTTTCCCACATGAGATAGTTACAATAGCAGCCCACGAGTTCCATTCAACCCAAGACATAAGAGACATAACGAGCCAAGTCAGACTTGCGCAAAAATACGTCATTCAAAACTCGCAAAATGAATATGCATTGACTGACCGTGAGCTTAATACTTTAGCATTCGCTGCTAAAGATACTATCCGCAACACGGAAATCCGAAAAACTACTACTTAAGAATAGAAAATCTTATATTCAAACTACGGAAGAATAGAAGAGTATATAATAGATTAAAGGACAATACTGTCATGGCTAATCGAAACCTTTCAAAAGATATTGTTGGAAAAACCGTCGTTTCTAAATCAGGTAAGAGGTTTGGTCTTGTTGGTGATATAATTTTTGAGTCAAGAACTGGCGAGTTAATTTACGTTTCACTGAAGACACCAACAGCACATGCAAAAGGCTTGGACCTTGAAAAAGGTCGTTCTGGTTCGCTTTTGATACCTTTTAGCGCAGTAATCTCAATAGGAGATTTTTTAATAGTCTCTGAAGAAGACATTATTTGATACTTATTTAATTAGGTAGAACAATAGCTTTTACACCATTAGATTTTAAATATTTAATATCTTTTTTATTAGGTAAACACATGCCAGGCAAGGAAAAATCCGCAAATAAGATTTTTTCCTTACTTAGATCTTCACAGACTTTTTTAGATGGTTTCATCATATAGCCTTTCTCGTTAAAAGGAGATAATATGTAATTTACTCCTGAATCCCACTGATTTAATTTCGTAAGCAAATGCCCTAAGTTTTTAGTGGATAGGCCTGGTTCTGCGCCAAATTTCTTCACAAGATTAACAAAAACCTCAAGAAGTTTTTTATTGTTATTTGCAATGGCAAGATCAGTTATTTGTGCATGTAAGAAAATAAATTTAGGTTTATGTTTTTTGAAATCCAACAGCTCCACAAAGAGCAAGACTTCTAATAGGCTGCCAAAATTCTTCTTTAAAACTTTCCTCCCTCGCTTGGCCCCAAATAAACCAAGTCTCAATAATTTGACCGGTCCAAGTCTCAACACTCTTCGCACACCCATCCCAACCAAACCATATCTATTCATGTCGCGTATATATTGCGATGCGTTAGGTATTATAGGTATGACCTTAACATCTCCAGAAATTGTACTGTTTGTAGTGAATACAGTCCCAGAAGCACCATCTTTGGATGTAAAGCGAATACTTTTCATATCAACACCTCCTTGCCTCGCTTCGCGGATCGATATATAGCGTCTACTACTTTTTGAACTTCAAGTCCTTCTCGCATAGTTATATGTCTACTTTTTTCTTTGTTTAAGGCCTTGATGAACTCTACGTCTTGCATATAATATCCATCACCTCCAATATCAAATTCAGACAAGTCTTCTAACTCGCTTTTGTATATCTTTCTCTTCTTATTTTTTGTCTGTAATTCTACTAAATTATTCGTAACTTCCAAAGTTCCTTTTGTCCCATAGAGTTTAATGTTAATATCTAATGTCTGGTGTCCGGGTTCGCTCCAAGAGATAAATATCTTTCCACGTTTTTTACCATATATCGCTTGGATTTCAGCCATGTCTTCAACTTCTTTTGAATGGGGATTTGACAGTGTGGCACGAATTTTAGAAGCTCGTCCTAAGAGGTTGTTAAGTAGATAGATAAGATGTGAACCATGGACTGCAACACACCCTCCACCAGCAATACTTTTGGCGGTACGCCAACCTTTCTGCTTGCCAAAAACTTGTGAAACTAAGGCGCTTGCTTCAAAACGTTCGATATTTCCAATGTCTTTTAATAAACTCTGTGCCTTCTGAAAAGTTGGACTAAAAGCAAGCATATATCCAACAGAGTTTTCCACCCCAAACTTTTCTACTGTACTTACTATCTTCTTTGCATTTTTTAGATTATCTGCTAGAGGTTTCTCAGCAAAAACAGCAAGGTCATTTGAAGCACAGAATTTAACTAAGTCTTTGTTTGCAGAAGGTGGCACGCATAAAAAGACAGCGTCAGGTTTAGCTTCGCGAGTCATTTCCTTTATATCTGTAAAGAAAGGAGCTGCTACCCCAATAGATTTAGAATAGGTCTCCATTTTTGTGTTGTTATCAACTACACCAACTACTCTAGCTCCAGAGATTTGATTAATAAGGGAAGCGTGTACAACCCCCATCTTTCCAAAACCTACAACACCAATTCGTTTTTCGTCGTGCCTTGTTTTGATGTTTCTAGATGCCCTTAAACCATCTGTGAGGTTTTTTGGAGAGTATCCAAAATCCCTTTTAGCATGGGACAAATCGACTTCTGTTTCTTGTACTAAACCAAGAACATTGTCTTTTGTAACTGGAGGATTCTTAACAAATAAAGATAAAATGCTTAATCCAGAATAGGTAAGCCAGAATGGGACATATATTTTTCTCTTCTTTTTTTCACAAACAGTATCTATAAAGCTCTTAAAAGTAAGTCTTGTTCCCCCCGCAATATCATAAATACTGTTTTTAGTTGCATCCTTTTCCAGGCAAGAGATAATAGCAGAATTTAGATCATCTACGTGCGTGGGTTGCATTTTATAATTGCCTGTACTTATTATAGGTATCACTGGCAAGCTCTTGGCGAGCTTTTGTATCTTGGCGAATAGGCCTTTTGAACCCCACCCATAAACCAGAGCTGGTTTTAGGATTGTGACGTCTAGATTAGAACTCAAGAATAGATCGTCTGCAGCAGATTTTGTTTTAGCATACTGTCCCTTTTTTCTACGTTTTGTTGATTGTGTGCTAATTACAATAACTCTGTCTATCTTGAGCTGTTCGCAAGCCTCAATCAACTTTTTTGCACCGTCAACGTTGACATATTCGCTTTTCCTAAGATCAGAGGCCTTTTCCGATGTTGAGGCTGCTAGATGAACAACAGAGTTGCACCCTTTCAAAGCTCTTAGAATTGAATTTTTGTCTGTGATGTCTCCCTTGACTATTTCGACATTAGGGAGAGCTTCTATATCTGAACAATCACTTGTTTTCCTAACTAAACAGGACACGTTGTACCTCTTCTCACTTAACGAATTTGTTAGGTGACTTCCTATAAAACCGGACGCTCCCGTCACAAGAACCTTCATTTTTAAGTATTCTCCTCAACGAACTTGACTAACCAACTAGTAACATCAATTTTGTCTTTTAACATACAATCCCTCTTTTTTTGCCACTCTTTTTTTAGGTTTTTCCTTCTCAACAGGTCAAGTGCTTTTTTCATAGCTTTTTCTTGTTTAGATATGTTGTAAACAAGACCATACTTTTTTTCTAGTTCATTTGTATAACCTCTGCGAGAGCTTGATACATAGATTGCCGGAACTCCTAAAACAGCTGCTTCAGATGCAATGGTGGCACTTTCTCCTATATATAAAGTCGCAAATGCTAGGAAATCATGTAGTTCATCATAACGAAGCTTGAACCTGAATTTTTCCAATTCTTGTGGTAATGGATCTTCTGAGCTTATGAATACTTTTCCGTGTTTTTCCAATTCTTTTACAAACTTAATTTTATCTACAAATCCCTCCTCACCTATCTCGTGATATGTTCCCCAAGAAACAAATCTTAGTAGGAAGAATGTGTCTGATTTTTTGAGACCATATCTCTTCAATACGTTTTGATTCGGTTTGAACTTATTGGGATGTAAGAAAGCTAGTTCGTGGTACCCCCCATAGGTGATGTGGTTCCCCCAAACTTTTCCTTCGTAACAACTAGGTGTACATACAAAATCAACTAAAGGATAAACTATTTTATTAGAGAGTTCAGAATTTTCTGTGTCCCAGAATACAAACTTTTTAATTCCCTTAAATCTGCCAGAAGTGGCTATTGTTGGACCCATTAGTCCAAGCATGGCATTAGGCTTAAATTTTTTAACCACTTTTCTAAATCTCCAATTTCTATAGATTAACTCCCAAATTAAGTGTCCCATGCCTGGTCTGAATTTACTTAAAGAAGTGTATTTTATATTGTAGAGATCTAGTAAATCTAAAGCAATATCTTTTTCTCTCGTAGTGACTAGAACTTTGTGTCCGTTTGATTTTACTTCTTTTATGAAATTTCTGAAAAAATGTACATGGGCAGGATGCAAGATATCTATTAGTAACTTCATTCTAGAACTTAGAAGAGTAAATCTTTATAATGTTCCTATAAAAGCGTACACAATGGAGCCACTTCACCAGTTGATTGCAGATTATCTGGCAAAGCATTCATCAGACGAAGGGCTGTTTGACCCCATCGAAAAAAGACACGTGAGAAATGGGTATGGTAATGCATTCTTCTCTTTGTTATGTGACCAACTTTATCTTGATAGTGGGAAAATAGAATGGAAAAAAAGGAGAGATATTTCTTTGAAGGCCGAACTTAAGTCCATTAAAAATTATTCTAAAGAGAAAGGATTGTTTCGTTGGGAATTTAAAAACTATGCGTTATTGAGTCTATACTACTCAAACAAAAACCGAAAATCTAAGAAGATAAATAAGTCATTGACAAAAGAATTAGAGTCTTACTTGCAGTCAATGATTTATTTAGGCTCTTACCAAACAAATTATTTCGCATTAAGGGGGATTAATTACTTACTAAAATATTTGTGTTTTGGTGACCCAAAAGATAAGAAAAAAGCAAAGCAACAAATTAGAGTTGTATTATCACGTCAAACTCCAGAAGGTTTCTTTTGGGATACACCAAAACATAAGACTTTCCAATATCATGCTTTTACATTGATGCTATTGTGTAAGTTCTACTCAATTAGTAAATGGAGACCTGTTTTACCACACATCAAAAAAGGACTCAAACTCTTAAAGAATATAACAGACAACAACGGAGACTTTAATTATTTTGGTCGGAGCCAAAGGCAGTTGTTTGGATATGGCAATGGGATACTGGCATTTTCGTTAGGTCACAGTATTATTCCTAATCAAAATTATGACCGCATGGCAAAATTGGTGTTAGATTTTATAAAACCTCACACTAGAAAGATGAGAATAGTTATGAACAAAGATCAGGACTTGTTCGCTGGTTGGTATAAATACAACTGCTTAACAGACCACATAACTTTTTCAGCTTACACTTTGTTAGAGTCAGATAAACTCCTAGACTTTGGTAAAATAAAAAAACCAACATTCAAAAATGAGGAACATTTCCTGCCGAGCCTGAACATATTTTTAAAAAGGGCAAGTAATTATTTCGTTTGTGTATGTGCTGAGCCCAGTAAAGCCAAATCACAACCCACCGGTCTTGTACATATTTGTCCTAAAGTTGTTAGTACTTCGGGAGGTGCACCATATAATTTAGTTGAGGGTTATTTAGACTCTTCCCAAAACTTTTTCGGACCAAAGATAAATGGACGAAATCCCTTTCTTAAAAACGCTAAGTTACATATATATCATAATTCATTATCTCTTATCTCTGATTGTAAAGATGCCGTGACGGAAATGTTATGGGATTTTAACAAAGGAGTATCTGTTAAAATAAAAGTTAAACCTAAACGGAAGACAAAAATTAATTTAATACACTACGTAGCTGATAAACCGTTAGAATCAGAATTAAAAGCCTTTGGAGTTGGACAGATTATATCTCCAGAAGGGCTCATGACTGTTCGCGAATCAAAATCCAAATACACAAACAAGAAACTCCAAACTCAAATAAATATGATCCAAGGTAAATATGAAAGGCAAAAAACACTGCATTCTTATATTGATACAAAGCCAAGAAAACCGACGGCGTCCTTTATGTCATATTATATATTAATGCCAACACATTTTGCGAAAGTATTTATTAGAAAAATCAAGAGACCAAGAGAAATAATTGCAATGTTTAGATATTATAATATAAGAAAGAAATATTATGTCTCAGAGTAAATTATTTTCTTCAGCCCAATCAACTGTTCTTTTAATACCTTCTTTAAGTTGAACTTTAGGTTCGTAATTAATTTCTTTACGTGCACGATCTATTCGAAAGCTTCTACTCCTTGTTATATTCTTTGCCCTGCTTTTACTTAACGGCAGTTTTTTCCCAGAGACTTTAGAAACTAAATCAAAACAAATCCCAGCGGTCAGACCCACAATACGTGGAATCTTTACAGGTTTTCTAACTTTCAGGCGGTCCGAAATTATCTCACTTAGCTCACACAAAGAGTAAGGTTTGATGTCTGAGATTATATATTCTCTATTCTGCACGTCTGGATTTCTTAATATTGTAAGTGTTGCATTTACTACGTCATCTATGAAAACCATGTTGAATAGATTTTCACCCGACCCAAAAATAGCAAATCTTCTCTTTTTTATGGTTTTTATAATATTAAAGATATTATAAGGATCTCCCGGTCCATAAATATAGGAAGGCCTCAATATTGTGAAATTCATTTTGCTGTGTTTTCTAAACTCCCTCACAATTTCCTCTACAACTACTTTTGATTTACCATAATTATCGTAGGGTTTGAGTGGAGAATTCTCGTGAGTATTCAAAGACTCACCATAAACAGTTACACTGCTAAAAAACAGAAAATGCTTCACATCATTTTTTTCACAAGCATTTAGTAATCTCTTGGTGCCGTCAACATTAATTTCGTTCATAGAATCCAAGCTTTTGCCTCGCCTAGCAACTGCTAGATGTACAACGTTATCTATGTCTTTTGTGGCTTTCTCAAGAGATTTTTTATTTGTTAGATCTCCGTACACAATTTGTATATCTAAATCTTTTAGTTGGCTCAGATCGGAAGCTTTCCTGGACAATACTCTGACGGCCCTACCTTCCTTAATCATTTCTCTAACGAGTGCACCACCGACAAAACCTGTTGCACCAGTGACTAAGTCCATTACTTCTTCACCCACTCTTTTTCGATAATTTTGTTGTCGTTAATCCATTTAACCATGGAAGATACACCTTGTTCCAGACTATATTTTTGTTTGTATCCTAATTCTTTCTCAATCTTAGTGCAGTCTGAGTTCCATGCTCCAATCAGACCTTTTAATGTTCTAAGTCTTAAGATAAACCTTTTCCTTAAAGATACAGCCACTAATTCCCCAACAATCGCTATAGGATACGCTAAAAGTTTTGGAAAGTGGATATATTTTACTTGTGGATTCGCATATTGTGCAATTTCCATTAAGACTTCTTTGTATGTTCTCTTACTAGGTTCCGATACATTGAATGTGTGGATGCCCTTCTTCTTTTTCTGTGATGCAAGCAATATGCTATCAGCTGTATTTCCAGCATAATTGAACTCATACAAGTTTTTTCCTTTACCTACTATAACGAATCTCTTCTTTCGCAACATTTTGTAGAGACGTATTGGTGTTGAGTTTATATGGGCTCTTGGACCATATATTGGAAATACTCTGAGGATTAGACAAGGGATTTTTGTTCTTTTGTAGAATAATTTAACAGCTTTTTCGGCTGCCAGTTTACTCCATCCATAATTAGTATCTGGACGCTCCTCGCTACTCTCTGAAATAAACTTCCTTTTCTTTGCTCTTGGACCCACTACTGAACAACTACTAATGTAAACAAACTGCTTTATGTTGTTACTCTTAGAAGAATTTAATAAGTTAGCAGTTCCAAGGACATTTTCTTTGTAGTAAACTTCCTTAGTGGCATTTGCTCCAGGACTTAAGGAGTAGTTATGTATTACTATTGAATTTTTTGGTATGTGATTAGAGAAGGTGGAAGGTTTTTTCAACTCACCTTTAACTATTTTAACGCCGCCAATACTTTCCAAAAAAGAAGTATCGTGGTGGTCTTTAACGAGTGCAGTTACTTCAAAGCCCTGTGCCACCAGTCTCTCAACTATATGGCTACCAAGTAGGCCCGCAGCACCAGTAATAAACACTTTTTCAGACTCCGTCATTTGAGAACTCCAACGACAAATTCTTTAAAAGGTTTCGTTGGCAACTAAATAAACCTGTAGAATTTGTAGAAAGTATCGAATAATCCAGGCATGACTTGAAGTACAGAACATCCAGCCTGTGCAGCTGAAAACTTAGCAATCTTGTAAGGATTTGATTTCCATCTTTTTTTAAGTTCTTTTTTCTTACGCAACTTCATTTGCTCACCTACTATTGTAGCATTGAATTTAGCAACTTCCTTCTTTACTTCTTGAGGTGTTTTAAAACTATTACCAATTATTCCAGAATAATTCAAAACATCTTCCCAGTTTTTTAACGGAAAGCCCATTTTTTGACCTTGCTTCCACAGTATTGTCCCGGGATAGGGCATCATTACATTCGTTAACGCTGTTACTTTATCTAGTGGGAACTGTGTGACAAAATTAAGAGTTTCTCTAATTGTGTCTCTGGTTTCCTTTGGTGACCCTGTGATCAAATATATTTTAACATATATGCCTAATTTGACCATGTAATCTATATCTTTTTTTAATTTGTTAAGTTCAATCGTTGCTTTCCCAATTGCTGTCTGAACATCATTATTTGCCGATTCTAGTCCTAAATGAATTATTCTACATCCAGAATCATATGCCATCTTAGTTTTTTCTTTAGTTTGGTATTCCGGACGAGATTCATAGCCCCAAGTCAAGCCTCTTTTCTTAAGCTCTGAGCAAACTTGTTCCGTCCAGTCATCATCAACAGAAAATATCTCATCTATAAAATATATATAATCAACATTGAGTTCCTTTAATTGATCAAGCTCCTTTGCTATAGTTTTTATACTCTTAAGCCTGAATTTTCCTCTAAAACCTGCTCTAAAGCAAAATGTGCAGTTATATATACACCCCCGGCTAGCTTCGTACGCCGCTACACGCTTGGCCTTTATGTGGTGAGGCGGTTTTGGCCAAGTATAATTATCTATGCTTAATTTTTTGAAGTTCATTATGGGGAGTTCTGTTAGATCCTCAACATTTGCATTGTTAGTACTGTAACTCCACCCTTTCTTTCCTTTATGTGTTACATAATCAAAGTCAACTTTTTTACCCATCTGCAGTCTTTTAACGACGTCCGAAGCAACAATATCTGGTTCCCCACAAACCACATAATCTGCCTTTGAACTATCGAACGTTGTTGGGATTGCTGAGGCGTGTGGCCCAACCAGCACAACTTTTATTTTTGGATTAATTTCTTTTATTCTATCTATTTCAGAAATTGGAAGTACGGCGTCGACAGTACCGTCGCGCCAAAAGTTGTAAGATGGAGCAGAACTGGTAACTATAATTTCAGATGCTTTTATTTTGTTGATTATATCTTTGAGACTTTTATTTTCCCCCCACAAATCTATTAATTCATTTTCTATCCCTACTTTGTCCATGTAGTCAGATATATACATGAGATCAAGAGGATAAAGTGGATTGTGTTCTGCAAAACGCCCCTTTTTATCTAAGTTTCTCCAATTGATATTCACAACAAGAACTGGCGAGTTTTTGGCCATTGTTGAGGCTCCAAATTTATATTTTATAAGCTTTACCTAACTTGGTTCGCGCTAAACATATCTTTTTCAAAAAATAGCAATACAGCAAGTAATCCTTGAGAGTATCGTAAGAATAGGAATACTAACTGCACACTTATTGTTAGTAAGGCAGGCACTCCAATTAGACTGAATAATACAACACTTGAACCTTCTCTTATACCTAAACCACTTATAGATATTGGGAGAAGACTGATTATAATTAGTAGTGCATTAATTGTGAATATCTTGTACAGAGCAATAGGGTTATTGAATGCTATAAATAGAAAGTAAATTACTATAGCTTGGACAATTAGTTTTATAATTGTAGCAACTGCGTCCAAAAAAATCAAGTCTTTATGTTTCGAAGTATAGCTTAGAAGTGATTTTGAGAACCCTCTAAATTTTCTAGAATACTTTCTTAAAATAAGTTTCTTTATTAATTGTCTCCCCATTCTGCTTAGAAGAAATAGTGCTAGTAAACATAGGACAAGAACACCTAAGGTTAGACGTATCGCATCTTTGGGAGCTAGATAAAAAAAGGCGCCGACAGTGGCTATAAAAGATAGTAGAAAAAGAGTCACAACTTTATCCAAAACGTTGATTGCAGAGGCTTCCCCAACTTCCTGTCCTTCTTTATATAGAAAGAATATCATGGAGAACTCGCCAAGCTTGCCTGGTACAAACAAGCCGACAGTCGTTGATATGATGTAGTATTTTACTAGTTTTAGGTAAGATATCTTAGTGCTACTTCCTTTTAATAATATTAGGAAATTCATCGAACCAATTAACAAAATAACTACATTAAGGGCAAGAAGAGGAATTAACCAAAACACACTAAAGCCGTTTAAAACTTGAATAATATTTGGAATACCTATTTTGTAGAGAATAAGTCCTAGTAGGAAAAGTCCAAAGACTAATTTTATTAGTATATCTGATTTTTTGTATTTGTTTCTAAACATTTTCAGTCTTGTTTAAGCATGTCCGCTAAAAATCCAAATAAAATTATTTGGACCCCAGTAAGTACCAACAGAGCACTCAAGATAACTCGAGGTATTCCACCGGCACCCCCTACTGTCAAGATATTATACATAATTATAACTCCAATTAAACCTCCCGCCGAGATTAATGTGAACCCAAGAGACCCAAAGAATTTCAGAGGGTGGTAATCTCGGTAGATTCTTAATATATTTACCCAAGCACGTAGAGCATATTCAAACGGGCTCCCAAATAACCTACTCTCTCGTGTTCTACGAATTCTGATTGGAACTTCAGATATTTTATATCCTTGTTTTGAGGCTCGTATTAGTTGTTCTTGAGTATAAGTGAAACGATTAATTAACTGTATATCTCTTGCTAGCTCAGCAGTAAATGCTCTGAATCCTGTTGTGGAATCAGTCACTCTCTGACCAATTAATGAGCTTAAAGCACCAGCAAAAACTCTATTTGTTATATCTTTTACAAACGAGAAATGCCTGCCTTTGGAAAACCTGCTGCCAAGAACAAGGTCACTCCCCTTCTCAACAGATCTTATCAATTGAGGTATGTATGTGGAAGGATATTGACCATCCGCATCCGTGTGTACGATAATATCTGCTTTAAGTTTTAGGCAGTGTTCCATTTCTGTTTTAAAGGCCTCAGCTAACCCTTGATTTTTATTGTGGGAGACAACCTTAGCCCCAGATTTCCTAGCAATTTCAACTGTAGAATCTTTGGAACCGTCATCAACTACTAAAACTTTGTATTTGTATTTGGTTTTGTCAAGGACTTGCTTTATTTCCCCAATAACTTTTCCTATAGTCCTTTCTTCATTGTATGCGGGAATTGTAATAACTATCAATTTGGAAGGCATGCCCCTTTCTACTGAGCAAGTTATTTAAGTCTAACCATATAAATAAGGAAATGGGTATTGAGCTGTTTGCCGTTGCTTTATTCTTTGTACTTTCTTTTGGCTTTGGTCATTCTTTGACCAGATTAGTTAATGAACCACCAGGTTTTATTGAACGCTGGACGGCACGACTGACTTTAGGTCTTGCCACACTAATTATTTTTGGAGTTGTTGTAAATTTATTAGGTTTGCCTATAGATTGGAAGATATTTCTACTGTTTAGTTCATTAATACCTATTGTATCTTTATTTAAATCTAGAAATTTCAAGTTTAGATTAAAGTTGAAAAAATCCCAAATATTTTCGGCGGCGGCTTTGTTGATTTTCCTTGTTTCCTTAGGAGTAAATCTTTCTGGAGCATTTAGTTACCCTTATTTGGAAGATGACGATCCTTGGCAACACGCGCTGGCGGCTAAATATGTTGCCACAGAAAAGATGTTAAACAATCCAGATAATTTCAATATTAAATATTTGGATCCTTATCCTCCAGCCTATGCTATGACTATGGGACTATTACACCAAGTTTCTAGCTCAATCTCATGGACCCTCAAATTTTTTAATGCATTAATAGCTTCTTTGACTTTGTTAATCTTCTATTTTTTTGCAAAGGAATTTACTGGAAACAAACAAATTGCTCTGCTGTCAACATTTATTTTGGCTAGTGTTCCTTCTTTCCTGACCCACTTCATTTGGGCTCATTCTTTAGTTATTTTAATGTTCATCACAAGCCTGTATGCTTTAGAGAGAACAAAACACGACAAGAGCTGGATATATCCTGCCGCTATATCTATAGCAGCAATACTTCTGACTCAACCATCTCAAGCGCTTAAAATAGGGTTCCTAATTTTAGGCTATTTTGTTATTTTTTCTTTTTCCAATAAAAAGTTCCAAGTTAATACCTTCACTGCAATGTTTGGTGGTTTTATCTTGTCTTTGGTCTGGTGGGCATTCAAGATTCCGGCTTTGATAGGTTCTAGAACGACTCGTCTGACAGAAAAAGTGTCAACGGAGCCAGGTCTATGGGGTTGGCTGAAGCTTCATTTTCCACCAAATAGCGGAACAGCTACACGTGCATATAATGTTAATGACTTTTTCATTGCAAAGTCTTATGGCTTAATAAACAACCCTGTTGGTTTAGGTATTTTTGTGAGTCTGTTAACTGTTTTTGCATTAGTAATAATTTTTATTAGATACAGAAAATATTTTAGGAGAGAAATGTATTGGGTACCAGTAACTCTATTTTGGCTGGTTTTCACATTTTTAGCAATAAACACTATGACTTTTGATTTACCTATAGGCTTCTTCGGCTTTAGAACGTGGATGTTATTAGCGATTCCTGTGAGCTTGCTTTCTGGTTTTGCAGGCATTAAATTAGCTGAACTTTGTAGAAGGTTAGGTGTGAACAAAAGCTTGGTTTTGTTTGTTTTGGTGTTAGGGATATTTGCAACGAGCGGTTATCAGAAATATTCTATTAATACTTCAACTTGGCCACCGGGGGCAACGTGGACATCTATAGAAGAAGTGAACACATACCTTTGGCTTAAAGATTTACCTGTAGATACAAAAGTTTTCGATCCGGCACCAGCAGTTCCGGAGAGATTCATAATTGGTTTGGATAAGTATAGCTGTGCTTGGTGTCCAGATACACAGAATCTCCGAGATAATTTTTGGAGTCTTAGTGTAGAAGATACATACTCTATCCTAAACAGTCAGGAGTATGAATATGTGATTGTTGGTGGAATGTCTATTAAACAGTTAAGCGAAACAGTTGGATCAAGTGAAGCGCAGGAAATGGTGCAGAATAAAGTACAGGAACTAGGTTCTTCAACTTATTTTGATATTGCTTATCAAACCAATAGTGCCATAATTTTCAAGATACGGAGATGACAAGCTATTTGCAGAGAGCAGTTAAAGGTACTGGAGTATTGTTTGTATTAGGGGTAGTTTCATACTTTTTTGGTTATCTAACTAGAATTATTTTAGCCAGGAACCTATCAGTAGAACAATATGGTTTGTTTTATGCAGTGCTTTCTTTTATTGTGTTCTCAACGATATTCGCAGATATGGGTTTGGGTAACGCACTGATAAAATTCATCGCCCAGTATGAGGCCAAAAAGAAATTCTCTAAGATTAAGACTTTGATTTTATCAGCCCAGCTTTTCAAAGTTTTATTCACTTGGGTTATAATCACCATCTTTTTTGCTGTTTCGAAATATTTGTCCGTATATTACTTCAAAGAACCGTTATCTTTTTCTGTATTTAGGGCACTTCTCATATATCTTATAGCTGCAAATATTTTGTTTTTTGGAGCCAAAGAGATCTTGAGAGGATTCCAAAATATAACTTGGTTCGCGACGGCTGACCCTTTCAAAAATATATTCACTTTTTTACTTGTAGTGATCTTCCTCAAATTAGGATTCGAAATATTTGCTGCGGTTTATGCTTATATTCTGGGAGTAGTCCTCACTTTTCTTGTCTTGCTCCCACAATTATCTAAATATTTGTTTATCTTAAAAAGCAAAGTCAGAAATTTTTGGCCAACTACAAGACAGTTGTTCAGTTTTAGTATACCCGTAACTTTTACGGGATTTGGAGATATGGTGATTTCATATGTAGATATTTTATTACTAACTTATTTTGCATCGCTTACTGCTGTTGGAGTATACAACGTAATCTTGCCGACAGCGATGATGTTCCTTTTCTTCGGACGTGCAATTTCTGGTGTTTTTTTCCCAATGGTTTCGGAGCTCTGGAGTAAAGGGGACAAACAACGTGTGAAGAAAGGAGTTGGGCTTATTTACACTTACTCTTTTGTTTTTATTGTCCCGGTTCTTCTTGCTGTAGGTTTATTTGGTCAAGAATTTATCACACTATTTTTTGGATCAGACTATGCTTCAGGTACAAATGCTTTTAGGATTCTTTTGTTTGGTGTTCTATTCTTCGTAGTCGCTCAGTCTAATCATCATGTAATATCAGCCATCGGAAAGCCAGCAATTGTTACAAAAATAATATTAACCGTCGCAGCAATTAATTTTGGTCTTAATCTAATTCTCATACCTGTTTTTAAGTTAACTGGGGCGGCGATTGCAACGGCAGTTAGTTATTTTGCCGCGCTTTTAATTTCATCTCGCAAGTTAAGACAGTTTGTAGGTCTTAACTTGCCTTGGAGTATCTGGGCAAGAACTATTCTTTCAGGAGCAGTTTTCGTGGTTATTTTTTATTATGTACTCTCACTTGGAGTCAGTATTTGGATAAAATCTTTCCTAGCTTTTGTAATATCCTCTATAATTTATGTATTCTTAATATTTACCTTAAAAGTTGTGAGTTTAAAGGAGGTTAAACTTTTACTTCGTCAGTTTGTACCGAAAGCAACCGTTAAAAGTTATTCCAAGTAAAAAGTGAAATGAGAGAAATAAAAAAAGACTTAGTAGAAATAAGCAAGTTTGTTGATTATGTATTAATTCGTAACTATGAATTTCTTTTCGATCCAAAAGAAGAGGCCCATCATGACATAGATATATTAGTTAAAGGGTTGAAATCGTCCGATAATAAGGAACTTCTGAAAATGGGATATTTTTTAATACATAACTCTAAATACAGAACAAAGTATGCCAAATATTTGCCAAAGAAAGATAGGATTATGTTCCTAGACTTTCATAAAAAGAATCTAACTGGAAACCCAGTTTCTTACATCTTTGAAGATGAGTTATTAAGAAGCAAGAGATCAAAACAAGGCATTCAGATACCAAGTGTTGAAACTCACTTATCTGCTCTTCTGATGCGTGAATTGGTTTCTGAAGGTTTCAAAGATAAATATAGAAAGAGACTTCAGATGTTGCTGAAATATAGTAATAAACAAAAAGTTGCAAGTTTGCTTTCTAAGAATCTAAGTAGAAAAGATGTTAGAAAAGTCATACTTTTTTTAATAAAAGGAGATTTCGACTCTTTAGACAACATACAACCTAAAATAAAGTGCAAGTTTGTATTGAGAAATTTATCTTCTTACTTTTTGACTCTTCTAACTTTGAGAAAGATAAGGTCCAGGACCATAGCTATAATTGGCATGGATGGTTCTGGTAAAAGTACTATTGTTAAGAAATGTGAAAAGACTTTATTGGATTCTGGAGTAAATGTAAAACGAGTTTATATGGGCCGTGGAAAGGGAAATATAATACCTATTAAGAGACCTGCAGGATTTGTTAAAACTAGGATTGAGAAATTTCCTAAATCTTTGAAGAGTATTTTGTATTCTGGAGGATCTTTTTTGTACACAATGGATTTTATTATGCGGCATTTAACTACTAAGAGAGATAGTAGGATTGTGTTAAGTGATAGATACTCTTCAGATATTTTGTTGATGCAAAATGTTCCCAGATGGTTACGTCGAGCATTATATCTCCCATTGCCAAAAGCACGTGAGTATGTGTACCTTTTTAATGACCTATCTGAGTTAAGAAAACGCAAAGGCCACAGATTAAATGATTTGAAGAGACAGCAAAAAGAATTCCAATGGGCAAACAAAATACTGAAGCCCCACAAGATAAAAAACCAAGATATGAATAAAACAATGGATAGTACTTTGCGAATTATACTTTCAAGCTGAGTTATAAATTTCTAAATATTTTTTTGCAATCTTTTTTTCATCAAATAACTTTGATTTTTTGTGGGCTGACTTTATCAATTTGTTTCTTAATTTAGTATCAGATAAAATTCTATCAATCTGTGTAACCAAACCATTAACATCACCTGGCTTAGACATTAATACATCTTCCCCATCTTTGACTATTTCAGTAATTTCGGGGAGTTTACTTGTTACAACTGGAGTCTTACAAGCCATACTTTCTAATAAGCAAGAAGGGTTGCCTTCTGTTGCGATTAGATTTTTGTAAGGAAGGACAACTGCGTCTGCTACGTTGATGTATTCAACAATATCTTTAACTTCCAAAACAAGTTTTACGTTTTTGTTTCTGAGAGCTGCCTTTATAACTGGAGCATCTATTTCTCTTACTTTGTGCCTAGGTGCTATTATAAATTGTATATTTGGATGTTTTTCGGTTAAAGTTGGTATTGCTTTGACTAGATATTGTAGACCTTTTTCTTCCCAAAGCGCTCCAAAATAGAGAATAACTTTTTTGTTTGTAAACCCAAATTTCTTCTTTAAGGTAGTTTTATTGCTTGATTTGAATTTCGAACAATCAATATTAGACCTTACAACAACAATTTTTTTATTGGGTACTCCACGAGCAATCAATCTTTTTTTGAATATCTCTGTGGGCACAGTTATTTTGTCAGCATGAGATAGAACCTTCAAAAATTTAAATCTGTAGAAGTCTTTTCTTGAGTAGGATTTGAGTGTATTTATTGTTTTGCACCTGAGAAAGGTTTTAGCTATTAATGTTTTAAAACTTAGGATTGGAGCAGCACTAAAGTTGTGGACTACATCAAATTTTCTCCCACGTAGACTTTGCACATAGAAAAGTCCCAAAAGTCCAGTGAGGAGTTCGGACTTAAAAGGATGGTGGATGTTTATTTTGCCGAGCCTTTCATGTTTAGGTATATTTCCATTTCCTCGATTGATTATTGCTACTTTGTGTCCCTTTTCACTAAAATTTTTTGCTAGAGCCTTGACTGTTATTTCGGTGGCTTCTCTATTTTTCTTCCTACCTTTTCTGACGAACGTGGTGGTTAGCAAAGCAATGTCCATAACTTATCTTCTGTAATACGGTTTAAAAATCTTTATAAACGTTTTTCTAGATTTCTGGTCGCTATGGAAAATTTGTACCCTTATACTTTGGATAAGCACCAAAATAAACCAAAACCATATCATTTCATTGAATATGGTGGGAAAGATATAATTACAGAATTCAAAGAATCTAGGGCAGCCGCTCTTAAGTACTTTGATGATACTGAAAGCAAACAATATACTTTGTTTCGTTTGTCTAACTCTGATAAGACGGCTATGGAGAAATTTAATACTGGAGAGAAAGTAGAAACAAAGCAATTGTTAGAAGAGCTATGTTATTATTTGTTTTCAGGAGAAGATATGGCAGAGTATAGGGACATGTTTGAGGAATTACGCAGAATGTCAGAGCTTAGGAAACTTAAGAATAGTTATGGTGGGAAATTTGGTGGGAGTGGAGCGGATGTAGAAACATATGTTTTTTTGGCAAATGCTTTGAGTTTACATCATGAAACAACTGGAGACTTGCAATCGCTGAGTACTTTGCTTAAGACAAATGACCGAATTATATCGATGAAAGAAGATTTGAACAAAGAAAGAAGATACTTAGCTGCTAGAGCTATAGAACAAGAAAGCTCGCATCTTAGAAAAATCTACGCTTCTCTTGAAAATCGTCCCCTTGGAGATAGACTTAATCCAATAGAATCTAGTAAGCCTTCTTTAGAGAAAATACAAAGATTAGGCTTACTTGCACAAGATTCTCCAAGATCTAGAGCATATATCCAAACTCTGGCACAAAATGGACTGCTGCCCGAGAGAGCAATTATACTGAGTAAAGATGTTGAAGATTATGGTTTAGGAGAGGTGGTAGAAAATCCCTTCTTTGATACTCATGAGAAACTCACGGAAACCATATCTTATTATGATATACCTTACCAGATGGTGCAAGCGAACAACTTCAACGACCAAAAAGTTGTGGATGCAGTAAAGGATAGTGATGGAGATTATTTCGTGTTTAGTGGGTCAGGGATACTTAGGAAAGATATTTTATCTACAGGCAAAAAATTGATACACATACATCCAGGCAAACTTCCTGAGTTTAGAGGCTCAACTGTTATATATTACACTCTTCTTTCAGGAAATGTTTGTACGGCATCAGCTTTTGTTATCAGTGATAAAATAGATATGGGAGAAGTTATTACTTCAAAAGAATTTTTGCCGCCAACCCCAGACATGGATAATGGCAGGGTTTATGATCCATATATTAGAGCGAATGTTCTTGTGGATGTTATTAGGGAACTGAGAGACAAAGGAAAACTGGAAACCTATACACAAAACAAAGGTGGCCAGACTTATTATATTATACACCCTATCCTCAGAACACTAACTGATGCGTATGTGCGTGATGAAATACAGTCGTTAGAAGATATAGTTTAAGTTGATGAATTGTAAAATCTCTTCAAGCTATTTTCTTCAGCCCAAGCAAGCGCTTTTTCATAATCATTAACTGTATCAAATTCCAGCCAACCTTGTGATATTTTTATTGCTTTGACTTTTACGCCATTATCTATTAGTGCTTGGAGAAAATCGGTCATGTAACCTTCTTTGAGAGAGGGAGAATTGTACCACGGCTTATCCCAAAACCTATTTTTTGCTCGACCATATACTTTTTCTGCTTTATTTAAGATACCTTTTGAGAATTTTACCATCCCGATATATCTTGCGTCGATATCTTTATTTATTGGGTTTGGGTCTCCTAAAGAGACTATATTATCTGCGTCCAATTCAAGACTTTCAGTATCTTCTTTATCACTTCCATGCCTGGCCATCCAATAATCTCTCCAGTTTATATCAACAACACATCCTACTTCACCTTCAAAATCAATAACTTTTCTCAATACATCTTCTTCGAATAGAATATCTCCATAAATCATTAAGATGTCATCATCGAATTCTTTTTTAGAAAGGAAAAAATTGACTAACATATTTACACCAGACTCAGCTTGCTCTAGGTATTTTACTCCTTCTATATCTATTTTATTGGACAGGTACCCTCTTACAACAATTATGTCTGTTATACCACATTCACGCAATAAGTCCACTTGTCTTTGGAGGATGGTTTTTCCTAAAAAAGGGAGCATGCATTTGGGTATAGTTTTAGTGTATTTTTTTAGCCTAGTTCCTTCTCCTGCAGCCAATATGACGGCTTTCATCTCCAGAATAACCTCCTCTCTAAAAAAGCTTTAATTAACTTTTTATTAACTCCTTCATTTGGACTGGGTCTTTCTGGGTGCCATATAAATCCCGCGATGGGTTTGTTAGGATGGAACAAGCCTTCCACAGTACTATCTTCAGCTATTGCAAAGGGTTTTAATTCTGGAGCCAAACTATTTTTTTGCATCCCATAATCATGAAATGAATTGACCTCAAATTCTTTACCAATAAGTTCCGCGACCCTTTCTTCAGTGATACTAACTTTGTGATTTTTTGATGTGTGGTTGTCTACTTCTACAAGTTTTCCTCCAAAGAATAGGTTAATGAATTCAATACCTTTACATATACCTAAAATTGGTATATTCTTTTCCAAAGCTTTTTTTACAAGTTTAGACTCTGTTTCATCTCTGGCTTGTGTTGCTTCGCCCCCACTTAGAATAATACCTTGAACTGGAAGGGCAAGGTACTCCTCAGTAAGTCCTGGTACATTAGGTACAGGGATTAGTGTTACTCCAAACGATTTGAAATATTCAACATACGGCCTTTCTAGGTAGTCTACTGTATTGTACATTTCTTTTCTCGATCGCTGAGATATTAAGATCAGCATTTTATTTCACTATTTTAATGTTCTCCTTTTTACAATCCAATAATAACGTTTTTCCACCTTTAATCTGTTCGAATAATTCACCGCACCCGATTGCGGCCGGAAGTCCGAACTCTGCGCAGCGTATGGACATATGGGAAGCGACTCCACCATACTTGGTGATTAGACCAGCAGGCTTTTTTGTGAATATCCAATCGTAACCTGGATCTCCATTTTCTATAAGTACAATTTTATTTTCTAAGTTTGGGGTTGTATCATTGCCAGTCAAAACAAAAATATCTGCTTCTACTCTCTTTTGTGTCGTAAAATTGGGTTTTGGTTTGTAGGAGGATACGACTTCAAAATCTTTCCAGGATTGTATGATTGGTGGCAAGATTAGGGAGTTATTTATTCGGCGCTCTCCGATGCGATGTTCTATTACTGTTTCTAATATAGATTTAATTTTTCCTATATCTTCTATTTCCGAAGCAAGCTTTATAGAATTAATATCTAACTGAGATAATAACTCTCTTGAAAATCCCAAGTCTCTCCCAGCATCCGCAATTAACTCCATTGCATCGCTAAGATTTTTAGAAAACTCAAATTTCGAAAATTCTCTAGACTCTAACGCGTCTTTCGTAAACGCGAAAAGTTCTTTTGAGTTGAATATGAGACCGTGCTCTTTTAATATATCTGAGATTTTTTTGTGAACGGCACCGTCAATTTCGAAACTTTCCTTATTTTCTTGCTGTATTGAGTTCAACTTTCCACCTAATAAATCAGGATTTTTATCATACCTCTGTACCGTAATGTCATACGTTCCCGGACGTAGGTGCCCATATAGATTAAGGAATTTTTCTTTGCTGAGTTCGCCGTTAACTAAGGTATTAAAATCATCGTTCATTTTGGAAGCTACCGTGTATATGGAATTCATGAAGTTCTGATAAAAGGTTTTTTCAATAATACCTTCTGTCGATAAGCTGTTCAAAATTATTTTACCAATAAAAGCAAGTCTTGCTAACCTTGAGAACTGGACAGTCCCTTGAGACACACAATTATCAAGTAAGTCCACAGCTAGACTTAGTTTTTCTTGTGTAGAGACTCCTTTCGAAACTTTATCATGAATTTTTTTCCTGAAAGCTTCCATATTTTTTGCTGTGTTTAGATCTGTTTTAATATCTTCTTTGTTCGCAAATAAGTTATTGGTCAAATCTAGTAACGCTGTCCTGAGTTCAGCTATTTCTTGGTTAGAGAAACCAGCTTCCTTCAGCTCTTTCGAACGTTTTTCAAAACCCAAATCATAACAAGTATACAGAACTTTAAACTCAACTTTATCTTGTAGCTCTTGATTATTTCTCAATTTGTTTATGTAAAAATCAACCAGTTTTCCCCTTAATTTTTTTGAAACTGGACTTGGTACAAATGAGTTAAATGTATTCCTCACATTTATATATGGTTTATTTC
This sequence comes from Candidatus Woesearchaeota archaeon, assembly GCA_964344605.1. GTDB lineage: Archaea > Nanobdellota > Nanobdellia > UBA10117 > ARS21 > CAYFNR01. The sequence continues at coordinate 74,272 of CAYFNR010000001.1, forward strand.
CAAAAAGAACGACAAGCTTTGCAGGGTTGACATCGTAGTAGTTTTGAGATGTCCTTGCCTTGTGCCAGGCTGAATCTGTAATTATGTAATCATATAAAGAGTAATCTAGATAATTAGGATTTGATCCAATTATTTCAGCAGGGTTCCAATCGGGCATGTCGGCAAAGATAGTGTTATCTCCTGCTAAATGTTCTTGCCTTTGCGAAATGTTCGAGAATTGTTGTTTTAGGTCTTCAATTTTTTCTTTCACTTCAACGTCTAGATTATAAGAGGATTTTATATTTACACTCATAGGTCTGACTTGAAAGATTACGACTTCCCCATCTTTATTTACAGCAAATTCTATATCCAATTCCATGTTCGGTAAGAGTGATTCAATCTCTTTTACAGCAAGAAGAACTTTTTGTAAGTTCGCGGGGAAATTTTCCTCGTCGCAAGAACGCGAAATATATACAACTTTATTCTCAAGACCTTTTGTTACTGTGTCAGTTAAACCTGTAACATCATCGTAATTGATTACGTAATAGGGATTGTTCGTTTCCAACTGTCTTGTAAAAATAACTCCACTACATTTTGGGTCTTTTGTCTGTCTTTGTACAAGTATTTGATTGCTTGTATGGTAGGAGTTTTTTTTAGTATATGTTTCAATTACTTTTTCAACTGCAGTTTTAATTTCTTTTTTGTCCCTGACTTTAACATCTAGTTCACTATAGAAGTAACCTGCCATGGAGTTTTCAAGAGAATCTTCATTCAATGCAGAACTCCTGACAACAATTTTTTCTGAGCCAGAGAAAAACTCTTGTATTTGATTTAAAACATATTGTTCATTACTTTCCCATTCAGCTACAGTAAATACGAAAGAATCCTCAATCTTTCCATTTTTTAGAGTCAATTGTAGCGATTTGAGAGTGTCGGCTTTTGTAGATATTTTCGCTTTTGCCGAGCCTTCAGAAAACTCTTGTATTTTAAAAAACTTGGTGAAGGTCTCAAAATCTTTGAATAAATTTTTATAATGTTCAAACAGTTTATTAATTATTCTAAAGTCAGATAGACCAGCATAGTAAGGATGTTGTACAAGCCTAGCCCCAATTTGTTGTAAGCTTGAAGCTGCAGGATATTTTCTCCAGTTAGACCCTAACACAACCAATAATTCAACGTCCGGGAATCTTTCCCTAATCTTCTTTAAGTTAATTATTGGGTCAAAGTCTTCTTGTATTATTACTTCATCAACACATTTTAATCCAGATACTACAGCTTTTCTTTCTTCTAAATTCGCTATTGGTTTTCTTTTGGTTGTTTGGGTAGCTTCGTCGCTAAGTACACCACAAATATGATAATCCCCTATGGAGTTCGCAAATTCCAAAGATCTAAGATGGCCGTAGTGGAACAAATCAGCAACTACTGGACTGTAAGTGATACGTTTAATTTTCTTAGACATTAGTTGCCTCTTGTGAGATATTTATTTAAAGATAATGAAAGAAAAGTACACAGATTCGAATTGTAGAATAGTATTTGATAATCTTTATTAACTAATTACTTCAACAAGCCAGAATGGCCGAGAAGAGCCTGTACCAAATTTATATGAAGGATGGCATGTATCAATCTAATTTAAGAGGCCATAGTCTGTACTTAAAATTTATTCGTTGGTTGGGATTTTTTCCATTTTACATATTTCATAAATTAGGTCTCACAGCAAATGCAGCGTCCTTTGTAGGGTTCTTAATAGAATTGCTTGGGGTTGGACTTTTCCTAACGTCACATTATTTTTTGGCGGCGCTTATGATTTTCATAGGTGTAGTTTTTGATTTCTTTGATGGTGTTCTCGCAAGAACGCGAAATGAAGTTGGAACTCTCAATACAGCCCTACTCTGTAGTTTACATCATTTCTTCACACCTACTTTAGTTCTAGCTGCAGGATTTATTAATTACTATTTTTTGACTAAAGATGTTGATGTCCTTTTGCTTGCTCTTGTTGTAGGGGTGGCTTCTGCCATGACTTTTCAACTTATTATAATACGTGGCAGAGCCCTGTTTAAGTACTATCCTGGCTTTGCAAACAAACAAGAAGAAGTTCTTGTCAATAGGAGACATAGTATAATATTCAGAACAGAACAGTTGCTGGAGAGAATTATTGATCACGGATATGCTATGATATTAGTATATGCTGTTAATCCTTTGGTATTCATTGGTCTGTTTTCAATTTTGATACCAGCAAGGCTTTTGAGCGTTTTCACTTATTTTTACTTTACAAACAGGAAACTCGAGAAGCAACTTGTAAAGTATAAGAAAGAACATACTAAAGGAGAAGGAGGTAGAAAGCTATATAATATTTAGCGTTAAGGTGATATAAAATGGCAGAAGAAAAGAAAGGAAATCCAACAACTTTTTTAGATTGGGGAAAAACAACTGGAAACCACAGAGTTACATATGCCTATCATGAAGGTCAAGAGGCCTATGATCTGTATATGGGTGCAAGATATGTTTGCGATATGATTGCATATCGCAATGGAGAAATAGATAAAGTGTTTCATCCAGAAGACTTAAGAGATAATACCAGAAAATACTCGGGTCTTGTTGCATGCGATAATGGCTCAGACGAACTTACTTTTTATGAAGTTGGTTCTTCAGTAATGGGTGTTATAGATGCTTTGGAGTATTTGAATATTGAGTATAACCAACTAGATATCAAAGATACTAAATTCCTTGGAGTTGATAACTCTAAGTGGATGAATGCTGTTGCTGAATATACTCATGAGCAGTACAATTTAAAATTATGGGAAGATGTAAAAGATGCTGAAGGTGTAGAGTGTGATTTGTTCTTTGCAAAAGGTGTTTCTTTGATGTATGCTTTCCAAGATGAAGACGCCATGTGTGACGTGCTAAAAAATAGCAAACTCGCGATATTTGATTACACTTTTTCTTTGGATGGGAAAATACAAGATCATACTGGAACAGGATTAGGAGTTACTTATTTGAATTTAGACAAATGTAAAGGAATTCTCGAGAGAGAAAAGGGTAAAATATTGGTGATGAAGCCCTATCAAATCAAAACTTACCATCAAGGAGACCCGACTAAAGCCAGTTTTGATTGTATATATGGGGAGAGGGAAATAATTGATAAGTATCTTGCTGATTTAGAAGATAAAACTGGTGAGAATCTATACAACTATGGAAATCCAAAGTTCATAAAAGGTGGTAGAGTTTACAACATAGAGTAGTCTACCTCTTCTTTTCTATTTTTTTCAATATATTATATGTAGACTTGAAAAAAACAACAGATCTAAGTGGTACAAATAATCCGTAAAAGATTAAGTAGGAGCTTGTTATATTATACTCAAAGAAATAAAGCAGCAGGACAACAGTAGTTATTTCTCTAAGCCGATATGTTGGAAAGGATGCCAATTTTAGAAGTAGTAAATCTTTTCTATTTGCTAACCCTATTTGAGAAGGAATTGCTTTATGCAGCTTATATGCGCGTCCTTTAACAGCTTCCGGATTTCTTAAAATTACCAACTGCTTTAATAAGAGTAGAAATCCTGTCGCCAATTGAAAAAAACCAGCAGCAAAACCTGCATATAATAGCCAGATATCTCCGCTTAACTTGTAAAAACCAAACCCGAGACCAACAAATATGAAAGAGGGGTTGATATGGTGATATGTTCTTCCTAAGAATCCACTCTGTAATTTCGTAACACCTTTCCTACACCTCGCAACGAGTCCGTCCATATAATCAAAAAACTCTCCAAAATAAAATAGTAGCAGCCCAAGTGCAAAGTATATAGGCTTTCCAAAAGCAAAGAATAAGGAAGCCAAGAGTATAATTAATATAGAAAGTAGAGTTACCATGTTGGCCGTTATTGGTGTTTTTAGAATAGCCCATACACAATATACAGCTATTCTCCTAAAAAATTTATACACGATGCTAACTTTAAAATGTCGATCTCTATTATATGCCTGCTTTTTGATTTCTCTCACACTAGTTTTCATTTGAATAACACGTTGAATTTGCTTTTGTCATATAACCCTTCTGAAACTTTTCCGTCGAAGTCTTTTTTATTGAGTAGCAAATGGTGCTCGTTGTGGGAAGTAGAAACTAAATCTCCTACAAAAACCGGGCCCTTACAAACCCTTTGCATTTCTTTCACAACTTTGGACGCGTGCTCTTTATCTGGGAAATACTGAAAGATGGAATATGCAAACACTTTATCGAAGCTGTTATCTATAAAAGGCAAAATACTCGCTTCTCCAACCACAACATTATTTTTTAGTATTTTGTTGTGTTTTTTAACCATAGATTTCGCATAATCCATGCCAATATAGTTACACTTTAAATATTGTGCAATCATGCCTGCTCCACATCCAACTTCTAAAACTTTATCCTTTTCTTTGATATTGAGGATATCTGTTAGTTCGTTTGCAATTTTTCCGATATTAGCACCAGTTAAATCAAAACCATCGAGCCTGACAAGATCTGAAGTGTCTTCATTTCCTTTACGCTCCCATATCTCTTTCCAATTGAGCTTGAAGGCTTTTTCCAGTTTAGGATAAGTTATTTCCCTGGCTCTTTGTAGATCCTCCTGTGTATCTATCTTTGTCCAAATAAGGTCTTCAACACATAGAGAAGATATGGGAGTTCCTTTTTTAGCTAATTTTAAGATACCTTCTTCAAGCCACAACTTCTTATTATCTCTTATTTTTGCCAGTTCATTAACGAAGTCCTTTGTTAATTTAGATATGCCAATAAATTCACCACTGGATTTGTCCCTGTTCAAATCTTTTCCTAGATTAGTAATATAATTTGACTCGTCTGTGTACACTAAAATTTCATCTCCAGACCCGCTAATTTTTGAAGTTAATATGATATTTTCCTCTTTGGCAGATAATATTTTTTTAATGGCACTTGGAGTATATAATAAATCGGATTCAATAACTAGCACAGCATCATCTATCAAATCTTTAGCACAAAGTAAAGAAAATAAACTATCAGTTTCAAGGTATTCGCTGTTATCAACATAAGTTATCTTTATACTATTATATATATTACCCAATCTTCTTTTAATTTTATCTCCCAAATATCCTGTAACCAAAATTACTTCATTTATTCCATTATGTAATAGTGACTTAAACGAATAATCTAATAAAGATTCACCTTTAATATCTACCAAACATTTTGGCATGTTGTTTGTGAGAGGGCTAAGTCTCCTTCCTTGCCCCGCGGCAAGAATCACAGTTTTCATTCCTAGCTAAGGATATCCTCTTTTTTAATATCTTTTAAGGCTCCGAGCAGTACTTCATTATCTTTTTTATTTCTTACTCCTAAACGTATAAATGAATCGGTGTCAAACTCTTTCTGGTTCAGACCTTCTTTTACCATGAGCCTATGATTATCATATAGTGTCTCAGCTAGCTTTCTAGCACTACCTTCAACTTTACAAAATACTGCGTTTGCGCTGGTTGGATAAGGAGTTAGGTAAGGTATATCATTTAGATTTTCAAGAAACCATTTAGTATCTTCAACACTTTTAACAATAGATTCTTCATGTTCCTCTTTATAATCTGGAAGCATTTCGATTATATATTCAGTAACTGAGTTTATGTTCCAAATAGGTAAGTGAGCTCTTACTTTCTTTTTTACATTTTCATTGCTCGTAAGCATGTAACCCAACCTAAGACCTGCAATGCCAATAGATTTCGTACAGCTCGCAACAACAATTAAATTATCATATTTCGATATAAGTTGTTCTGCAGAGTGCTCCGGACCAGCGAAAGTCATAAACGCTTCGTCAACAATTAAGTTCACTCCAGAGTTTAATATATATTCAATATCCTTTATAGGTGTAAGATTGCCAACAGGATTGTTTGGATTTATTATAACGGCGTATTCGCTGTTTGATTCGTTTACTTCTTCTATTAATTTGTTTGGGTCTAAAATGAAATCATTTTCTTCGTCCAAAAGATATTTATGGATTTTATCCTCTGGCAATCTCACAAATTCATTGAAAGTAGGCAGTGCGACTGTGACTTTAGTTATCACATGGTCATTAAGCATACGAATGAGTTCAGAGGAACCATTTCCTATAACAAGGTTGTCTGCATTGAAGTAATCTTCATCTTTCCATTTAGCAAGTAGTTCTGCTATTACACGCTGACTTGAGGGGTAATAATTCCCTATTTTTGGCAGTTGGTCCGCCAGCTCCTTATAAAACTCTTTTGTTGGAAAATAGTGATTGAATAAATAGTGAAAGTCCAAGTGGTCATCTCGCCAATAACCTCCGTGCCTGCTTCTTATCTCGTCAATTCCCAAGATTAAACACCTTCAAATATTTCCTCTGCCATTTTAAGATCATTTACATCATCAATCTCAAACCACTTACCTTTCGTCTCAGGTGCTGAGATTGTACATCCCTTAGTTACGATATTCTTAAAAATTGTTTCAATTGGTTCCGTTCCGCCAGTTTCTTCAATGTGAGTCTTTAGCTCAGGTTTGAGCCAAGTATTAATGAACTCTTTCGAAAAGCTATGTATATTTACAGTTTTGTATTTGTTCTCAATTTTGAATTCCTCTGGCCTGTCTTTTTTATGTATCCACGCCTTGACTATCCCATTATCAACTTCCACAAAAGACCCATCTAACTTTGAGTTCCACTTTTCTACCAAGGTTTTGTTCTTGTGTTTATCATCTATGAACGATTTAAGTAACTTGCTTTCAAAGAAGATGTCACCTTCTAAAATTAACAGATCTTCATCCAAATTTTTTATTCCAATCCATAAAGAATAGCTGTTGTTTGTTTTATCATAAATATTACTTTTGATATATTTTATTTTAATCCTTTTAAAGGAATCTCCAATTTTTTCTTGGATTTTGTTCGCCAAGTATCCTACAACAAGTGTAACTTCGTTGATTCCAAATTCATTTAATCTACTAAGTGTGTTTTCAAGTATTGATTTACCATTTATTTTAACAAGACATTTTGGTATATCGTCAGTGACAGGCTTTAAGCGAGTTCCCATGCCAGCAAGTAAAATAATAGCTTTTTTTGGTTTAACCGTTTTTGAAGTAGATGGACTAAAACCAACTCTACATAATACTTCTTTAAAATTTTTAAGGAAGCTGTCAATATCTTCTTTGAACAAATTCCCAAGAGTTGCAACTCTAAATATACCTTTGTCTAAAGTACTTTGTCCGGAGTATATTGTAAAACCTCTCTTTTTCAGTTCGTCGTGTATTACCCAGTAATCCATATCTTTTGGTAAGTGTATTGAAGTGAGTATATTTGATTGCAAGTTATCTGGGAGTATAAATTTAAACCCCATTTCACGTAGACCTTCGCGCATATACTCCGCGTTTTCTTTCTGCCGTTTAATTCTGTTCTCTACTCCTTCTTTAATTAGCTCATCAAGTGCTTTGTCCAAGGCAAAAAATAATTGTACAGCTGGAGTAAAAGGTAGCTGCTTACTTTTTTCTGCACTTTCCCATTGATTATACAGATTAAAATAGAAACTACGAGATTTACCTTTCAGTTTTTCTATATCACTTTTTTTCGCTATAACAAAAGAGATTCCAGGAAAACTTTGTAGACATTTATTGGCACTAACAGTACAGAAATTAATATTATCTTTTACTACATCTATTTTATATCCCCCAAGACTGCTGATAGTATCTGCAACGGTAATTACACCATATTTTTTGGCCAACTGTCCTAAGTCATGTAGAGGTAGAATCATTCCAGTTGTGGTCTCGTGGTGCACAAAAACCATATGTGTAATATCTGGGTTGGATTCTAACTTTGAGTCTATTTGTCCCAAATCAATTGGTTTTAATGGGTCAAATTTGAGCTCAATTAGAGGTATATTGTAGCGTTCTGTTATTTCACCAAGTCTTTTTGCATACTTACCATTATTTATCAGTAAAACTTTTCCGTGAATAGAAGATATAATTGCTTCATTACATCCTGTACCTGATGATACGAAAGCAACAACTGAATGAGTCTCTTCACCATTCACAACTTTCAAAAGTTTCTTTCTAACTTTTGTTAAAACCTCAAAGAATTCTGACTCTCTGTGACATATATCGTGGGTCTTGATAGCATTTCGGACTCCATTAGAAACATTTGTTGGGCCCGGATTAAAGAGCATATTTTTCATTGGCCTAATTTTAGAGTAGTCGCTTAAAAGGATTTCGCGCAATTATTCTATATTACTCTTCTACTATTCTTTTTGGGACAGCATTTCACAAGCATCTTTATAATTTTGGAAAGTATTCATTTCTATCCAACCTTCACTAACTTCTTGCGCGTATATGGTATGTCCTTGATTAATCATTTCTTGTAAGGTGTGATCCATATCCAAATTTTTAACTTCACCCTTTTCCACCAATTTTCTTACAGTATCCTTAAATGAGTTGGTTCCTTTCTTCGAAAGCAAGGTTACTCCACAAAACTCAAAGTTTGCCTCAGTCCTAGGTATGTCTTGTCCTATTTGAGAAATTATGTTATACTTTCGAGGATTTAGAATCCTAGAACCTTTAATTGGAGAGTATTTAGCAACTACAAGATCTAGTTTTTTGTCTTTGAATTTGGACTTAGTATAAGATTTATCAATTGATATAGTTATGTCTTTATCACTTTTTAATAACTTTTCAATCAGTTCAGGCTCAAATAAAATGTCTCCAAAAAGTACCAAAACACGACCTTCCAGTTCTTCTTTGGCAAGCATTATTGAATGTATAGATCCTGAATTTTCATAATCTTCATTAATAATGACGGAAACATCTTCAACATCAGAAGCATTTAATCTTTCATGATTATATCCTGCTACTAAGATTATCTTCGTTATTCCTAAGCTTTTCAGACCCTCTATATTCCGTTTTAGTAAAGATTTACCATTTATGTCAAGTAATGCCAAAGGAGTTTCTGGCAAAACATGTGCTAGGGATTTTGGTGGACGCCCCGCGATAGGTATTATTGCAGTAATAGACTCTTTGTCTAATCCTAGAAACCGTTCTTCATTAGCCTTCATTTCATAAGTTCCTTGTAGCTCAAACACCTCTTTTAACGTAGCTAGTTTTGGGCTGACTGTTTTTACTCCACCAGATATTTGTATCTCATCCAGAGTTTCCTTAACGGATTTTATTATAGAACGCATTACGTGATTTGCATAAATTACCATTTTTATTTTAGGGTATCTTGATATCATTTTTTCATCCATGCCTGAGTATGTTGTTGGCACAATTACTAGTGGCACGTTTTTATCCCATTTCTTTACGAACTCTATTATCTCTGTAGGGTCAGATTTTTTAGAATGTATCATTATACCATCAACACCAGCTTCAACGTACGCCTTCGCGCGTTTCATTGCTTCTTCTTGTCCCCAGCCTGCAATCAAAGCTTCTACTCTTGCTATGACCATAAACTCTTTTGTTTCCTGTGCGTTTTTTGCCGCCATTATCTTTCCAACAAATTCAGAAACAGAGGCCAGTTCTTGTCTGCCGCCAGCAAGTAAACTATTTTGCTTTGGAAATTTTTTATCTTCCATGATGACCCCGGCGATTCCAGCAGCTTCAAACTTTTTAATCATCCTTATCACATTCATGGAATTACCATATCCTTGATCAACGTCCACGACCACAGGTATTGATACAGCATCGTTCATACTTATAGCAGCATTCAGATAGTCAGTCATAGTTAAGATATTTGCATCTGGGACTGCATGAGATGCCGATACTTCCAAAGAGGATGCCCAAACACCTTCGAATCCACCCCCCTCTACTAATTTAGCAGTGGCTCCGTTGTGAGCACCAACAATCCGAATTAACTTTTCACTTGCAAATAATTCTCTTAGTGCAGCTGCTTTATTCATGCGCCGAAATCTTTGATAAATGTATATAAGTATTATGAAAACGAAGTCTCATTTATTTTTCATAGACTTCTTATCATATTTTAATACAGTTCTTAATTGCATTGCTAGAATTACTATCCAAAATAAATTACCAAATGTTGCAAAGAAAATTAGAATCCATTCTGCTAAATTAAGTGCTACCAATATTGGCAGGAACACAAATAGTGTAGATGTCCCATATACAAACCGCAGTTTGTTCTTTTTATTTATCAATTTTATTTTTCTCTTTGACAGTAAAGGATCAAAATCATATTTGAAAATATAAATTATAAGAAATTGTAGTGGGAAGCATATTGCTGCTAGTGTTCCCCAAAGTAGCCAAGTATATTCTCTTAGTCCTAAAGCTACAGACAGGAAAATAAAAGGCAATGATAAGTATCCAATCATACTGTCCAGCCACTTACCTTTCAGGCTTGATAATTTCATTACTCTAGCCATTTTTCCATCGAGGTGATCCAAAATGTAAGTCAAGAAAATTAAAATAGCACCGAGTAGTCTGTAGGTATAAGGGTTGTTGCTGAAGCCACTAAAACCTAAAAATGCCAGACCACCAATCATTACAAAAATTGAAAGATAAGTTATTTGATTTGGAGTTATACTTGTATATCTGAGCATAAATTTGGTTAAAGGTATGGTTACTTTCCTAAATAAATATCCCAAAATATCAGTTTCTTTGTTTTTAACCATTAGCTTCAAGTCATATTTTTTCTTCATATCACAGTGTTTGAGTAGGGTTATTTAAGTCTAGTGAAACGAATTTCCCTTCATAATACTTTTATTTTCTATCAAAAAAGTTCTACTATGCTAAACTATGGTTTGATTGGATGTGGATCTGTGGGAAAAGTACATTGTCATCATTTCTCAGAAGACGAAAGAATTAGCAGAGTGGTTGTGTGCGATACAAGCCAGCTAGCTTTAAATTATTTTAGAGAGAATTTTAAAATAGATGAAGTTTATTCTGACTACAAGAAGATGTTGGAAGAGGAGGACTTAGATATAGTTTCTGTCGCGACCCCTCCAGGATATCATTTAGAACACGCTAATGCCGCAGCATTTAGTGGGTCCCATGTACTGTGTGAGAAACCCCTTGCTGCAACATTGGACGACTCAATTGAGATTGTTGAGTACTTCAAAAAACAAGGATTAAAATTGGGAGTCATGATGCCTCGTAGATTTTATAATAACAGCCAAGTTTTGAAGGACGCCCTGGACAATGGCGCGCTTGGAGATATAACTCAAGTACAGCTTAACTTCAAAGCGAATAAAGACAAATTTTACTATAGAGGATGGAGGGCCAGAAAGTCTGAGGCCGGAGGTGGCATATTACCTAGCCAAATGATTCACTCTTTAGACCGCTTGATATTTTTGTTTGGTAAACCGGTTAAAGTTGAAGGTATGGTTCGGACAACCCGTAATTATTTAGAAATTGAAGATGAAGTGGACGCAAAAATATGGTTTGATAATGGTGTTGAGGCAGAGATAACAGGTACAAATAACTCTGACCAGAACTGGAGGGATCCATTATATATTGGTGGGGAGAAGGGCATGGCAGTTATAGAGTCTTGCGAAACTTTTGGATGGAGAGTTCCAGGTTTTGATAGACCAGAAGTCGACGAAAGAGATGATATCCCTCGGAGATTTAAGAATGAATACTATGGTCCTGGACATGAAGGTGTGATTGAGGATTTTATATCATCAGTAATTGAAGACAGAGAACCGAAAATAACTGCTGAACAGTCTTTGGATGTGCTCAAAGTAATATTTGGCATATATAGGGCGTCTGAGGAAGGAAAAGCAGTTAATTTAGTTTAGTCGTCTCCATAATACTCTTTCTCATAAACCTTGAAATCGTGACCCGGCAAAATAAAATCTGAATTTGTTTTTATCTTTTCAAAACTTTCCCAAGTACCAATTATGTCCATATAGCGTCCTATCATCGTAAATTTGGCACGCTTTTTTTCGTCAAACTGAAAGTTTTCATAAGACATGACAGCATCTCCACAGATACAGTATGTTCCTTTATTTGTGTCAACCAAAACTGACTGATGGCCAGGAGAATGTCCATAAGTTGCTATTACTTTAACACCAGGAGTGATTTCCGCATCCCCATCTATTAGTTCAAATTTCGTATTTTTCCAAGATGGTTCTATATTGTTTTTGTTGAAGTCGTAGGAGTTCCAGTAAGGCGGAATTGGTTTTTTTGCAAATTCCAATTCTTTTCTCTGAACATAGAATTTAGCGTTGATGAACTTGTCATGGTTTGCACAGTGGTCCCAATGTAAGTGAGTAAAAATAACAATGTCAATTTCCTCCGGAGAAATCCCTGCTACTTTCTTCAACGATAAATCAATCCTTTCATTTGGGCCCTGTACGGAATCAGGATAGTTTGTTGCATTTTCGCTGCTACACATTCCTGTATCAACCAATATTTTCTTTTCACTCGTAAGTATGAGCCATGCAGTAGATGGAACATAAATTGTTTTATCCAAGTCTTTTCCAAGAGTTATAGTCATGCCTTTATTGCATTTAATCTGCCCAGTTTTTATTGGAATAATTTTCATATCTTAGAAAGTGTTAAAAGCTTGAGCACTTCTTAAAAATTATGAAACTCTATATTGTTAGGCATGGAGAAACCACAGCCAACGTCGACGATGTTCTTCAAGGACAACTTCCAGGTGCTCTCAATGATTTAGGATATAAACAGGCAGAATTAATTGCGAAGACTCTCAAGGATATAAAATTTGATATTATCTTGTCTAGCGATCTAAAAAGGGCAAAAGATACGGCAGATGAAATAGCAAAGTTTCATACTTGTCCCTATAAGACCAACAGGAATTTGAGAGAAAGGCATTTTGGAGTCTATCAAGGCAAAGACAGAACACCTTTTTACGAAAGTGAAAGGGGGTCGAAAAATCCTTACTTACACAAGCCAAAAGAAGGAGAAAGTTTTACTGACCTTTACAACCGGGCCAAAAAGTTCTTGAATAAATTGGAGAAAGAGTACAGTACTAAAGTTGTGTTATTGGTTTCGCATGGAGATATAACAAGAATGATTCTGGGAGTCCTCTTAGGTAAGGACGTTGAAGGAGCATCTCAAGTAAAGCAATCAAATGCATGCATAAATATTCTTGAAGTAGGTAAAAATCTTAAGAGCAAGGTTGTAGAGTTAAACTCAACAGAACATCTTGGAGAATTTGTGAGTCATAATCCTTCTGAAATCTAAGTTAAAAGCTTGTTTAACTCTTTCTCTAGATCATCCGCACCTGTAAATAAGATACTTGTTATCCCTAAGGACTCTGCAGATTGAACATTTTCTAGTTTATCATCAATGAATACGCAACTGCTCGGTTCCAAGTTATTTTTTCCCAGAACATACTCAAATATCTCTTTATCTGGTTTTTTCATTTTAATTTTGTGGGAAAAGTATATCTTATTGAAAATATCATAGAATTTATTACTTTCTACATTTTCCTGTACTTCAGGACAGCTGTTTGATAGTATTATGAGTTTGTATTGCTTCAAGCTTTCTACAACTTCTGCTACGTTGGGATTAACTGGATCATATATATTAACAAATGCTTTTTTGATTCTTTTACTAGTTTTTTTGGGTAATCCTAATTCAGATGCTACATGGCCCCAAAAAATTTCTCCGTTCATCTTACCTGCTTTATATCTATCCCAAAATTTATTTTTTTCACTGTAAAATGCGGCCTTGAAGGAATTTGCATCCAAACTTTTTTTTAAGTCAACTAGTTGATTTGAGACTGAACCCCATCTTGAATTTTGAATGACACCACCAATGTCAAAAATTATGGCTTGGTAGTATTTATTCTTGCTTTTAGGTATGGATCTCTTACTTCCTAACATAGCGCCAATAATTTCGTCGACAAACTTTTTTTGTACTTTATTCAATTTTATATTCCTTTTTTTAGTAGTTCTTTTTTCTACATCAAGTGTTGTTATATATGTGTTTCCACTAGTTTCATCGTTCGATAAGAGGTCAGATTCGTGGGCAATCATATCATATATCTCCATTGTGTCTGCCTTGTTCTTGCTTAAGGAGCTACTTCTTCTTTCAATCATTCTCTTTTCTATTGTTTGTCTATCTGTTATGAGGTTGAAGATGTAAAGTTCAGCATTGTGTTTTTCAATTAAACTGTAAATGTTCTTCCTTCTTTTAAACGTCGCAAAGTTTCCATCAAGAATTAATAAGTCTTGGCTTTTCAATTTGTTATCGACTAAAGCTGCAAATTCTATATAGACTTTTTTCCTGTCTTCTTTCGACTCTAAATCCATTAAATTTAATGATTTTCTTACATCTAATGTTGACAAAAGTTCAACGTGTCTGCTTTTGAGAAGGTGTTTGTATATCATTTCAGCACTAACACTTTTCCCAGTTGCAGGATTGCCGTGCATCATTATTATTTTCTTCTTTGAATACCACTTAATTGCTTCCTCGGCTTCGGACAGTTCTTCCAAATCATTAATCTCTCGAAAAAAAGATGTTTTTGGATCCAACATATAATAAGAGGTTTGTTTAAGTGTATCTCTAATCGCCCCGTAACAATGTTTGTTCTTATCTCCAGATTTAACCCAACCTTCTATTTTCTTACGCATTTCTTCGATATTAGTGGGAGAGAGTTTTGCCATGCCACTTGCACGCCCAACTGCTCCAAGATTACTTCCTAATTTTATGTTCACTATTTTATCTCCTTTAACAATTGCTTGCTCCATACTCTCGTTAAGTTCTATATCTTTATTTATCAAAATAGAACCTTCCTTAGACCTAAGTAGCTTTGCTAATAATTCTGGAAAGAAAATAATATCACAGTTTAAGTGTATATATGGTTCATTTTTTATTTCGTTAAGAGCCAACCACCAGGAATATGAACTATTGCTTTCTTTGTATTCTTTATTTTCAATAATTTTTATGTTTAAGTCATTGAATTTGTCTTGGGATAAAAAGTCTTTTAGTTTATTGGCTTTGTGCCCCGCGACAACAATTATATCTTTTATATTATTTGCTTTAATTGCTTCAAGTTGATACTCAATCATTGCTTTCCCAGCAACTTTCACCAAGCATTTGGGAACTTCTTTTGTTCGTTCTTTGAGTCTAGACCCAGGACCAGCAGCTAGAATTAGAACCTTCATTAGGCGTGGGTGCTGTAGTAAAATTATAAAATTTATGAAAGTTGATTTTATATTAGAAGTAGTTTTTCAACAGCTTTAGCAAAGGCCCTCACATCACCAACGGGTACTAGCTCACCTTTCCTTAGAACTTCAGGGTGAGGTCCAATATCAAAAGCCACAGCTGGTTTGCCACATGCATTGGATTCTACGATGGGCAAATCGTATCCTTCCCAAAGTGTAGTTGTTGTATACACGTCACATGCAGCATAGTATTCAGGGATGTCTTTATCAGGTACAAATCCTGTGAATATTACATTTGGCCCCGCGAATTTTTTGAGCTGATTGGAATACTTATTGAATGTATGTTTACCTACAATTATTAATTTCGCTTTAGGAAACTTTTTTCTTAAGATTCTGAATGACTTTATGAGTAGGTGAACTCCTTTGTGGGGTGAGATTCTTCCAATGTAAAGAAGTACTGGTTCATTTTTGATTTTGTGTTTTTTTCTTATTCTTTTCCCACTTACTTTTTTGTTGAATCGTTTTCTATCAATTTTAATGTACTCAACTTTGCTCTTGAGGCCAGCTCCCTGTTTTAATTCACGTTGAAGATATTTACTTATGGATATTGCAGAGTCTGCATTTTTGACGGACTTGTTGACTAAATAGGTGAAAAATTGTAAGTATAATCTCTCAAGTTTACTTTTGAAAAGTTCTGGACTGGCTACTCCAGCATCCCAATATTCGTAATGTATGCCATGTTTCAGCTGAGCTTTTCTGGCAATCCAAGTCATTGGATAAAAGTAGCATTTCACTTTATCACAGTCTTTAATTAAATCAACACCTTTGTTGATTTTGTTTAGATCTAGGAAGAAGAAAAGTCTATAAATTCTTTGTAAAGTGGGATTTTTTGGTAACCCCAAAATTTCTACATTACTATTTTTAGGTTTTATATCGCCCTTAAAGGTTAAAATTCTTACTTTATGTCCTGCTTTAGAGTAACGTTCAGCGTCTAATTCTACAACTCTATCTATGCCACTGAATTTATAGAATGTGGGAGTGAGTAATGCAATCTTCATACTTTTTTTAACACCTCTTTATATAACTTTAAATAACTATCAACAGTTTTTTCCCAAGTAAATTTCTTTAGTGGTTTATAATTATTTTCTCCTTTGTAAACTTTAAAGACTCCATCTGCAATTGCTTTCGAATTTCTTGTTGGGACCAATATGTGCTTTCCAGAAATTACCTCTGGAATTGAAGTTGTGTTTGAGGCCACAATGGGAACTCCCATTGCACAACTTTCTGCTGTAGTATACCCAAAACCTTCTGCCAGACTTGGAACAACGATACAATCTGCAGCTTTCAAATAAGCAGGAAGTTTATTATATGGGACTGGATCTAAAATAGAAATGTTGTTTTTGTAAGGTGAGTTGTTCACTGCTTTTTCTAAACTTTCAGTTTTCTTTTTGTACTGCTTGTCTCTACTCAATATAAATACATAATGTAAATTTGGTATTTTCTTTAGCATTTTAGGTATGGCTTTTACAACATACTGCATGCCTTTGCTTGGGCCAAGCCGACCGTAACTTAAGCAGACAAATTTCTTCCCCCATCCAAATTTCTTCCTAATCGTTTTTCCATTGTAAGAGCTCGGATCGAAATGAATATAATCCAAACCGTCATATACTACTTGTATTTTCTCCTCTAAGACCCCAATTCCCAAAAGCTGGTTCTTCGTTGAATTTGATACAGTTGCATATTTATCATAATTCAACATAAAGATTGGTCTCTCAAGTAAATCATGAACTTTTGCTTTAAGCCACGAAAAATCTGTTAATTCGCTCCACCTTCCAATCCAAACTTCATGAATTGTTATCAAGCAAGGTTTACGTCTTAGCTTCGAAGCTAGCCATGCGGGCGGAGCTCCATTAAATGTTGTTGTGTGTATTATATCTGCTTTCTTAGCCATGCGCCAAACTTTTGGAACCGCAAAAAAGGTGAAAAGATAACGGCTGTCAAAACACCTTACTCGATGTATTTTGACCCCGTTCTTGACTTCGTAAACAAGTGTACCTTTTATATGGTGTGTAATTAAATTAACGTTGTGCCCCTTCTTCACCAAACCTTCTGCTATATTTTGAAAAAGGATTTCCACGCCACCAATATGTGGCCAGTAGTTTTCTAAAACTATTAAGACGTCCATCAGTAGACCTTTCTTAGCAATGTTTTTATTTCTTTTCTTGTAGCTTATTTTATGGGTCGTTCAAGCACATTTGTTGTCATACCTGCATATAACGAAGCTACTAATTTGAAACAAGTTGTTGACTCTGCGAGAAAGTACGCAAATATTATTGTTGTGGATGATGGTTCTACTGATGGAACATCTGACGTTTTAAAAAAAGTGAAAGGAGTTTTAGTTTTGACCCATATGGTGAACCTTGGCAAAGGTGCTGCCCTTAAGACGGGCTATGATTATGCTTTGAAATCTGGAGCTGATAAAATTATTATGATGGATTCCGATGCCCAGCATTTCGCAAAAGATTTACCAAAGTTTGAGAAGGCACTGGATAAGTACAATGCAGTTTTTGGCTATCGTAGTGGAAGAGATAATATGCCAAAGATTCTGAGAATTGGCAATTGGGGTCTATCTAAAATAACATCTATTCTTTTTGGAGTTCAAATAAGAGACAGTCAATGTGGATATCGTGGCTTTACATCGGAAGCATATAGAGAAATTCGTTGGAATTCATGTGACTTTGATGCAGACAACGAGATGATCGCAAATGTAGGCGCGAAAGGTTTAAAATATAAAGAAATCCCAATAAGCACGGTTTACCTTGATAGGTACAAAGGTACAACAATAATTTCAGGTTTGAAAATTGGTTGGAGGATGTTATTAATGAAGTTGAGATGGTATTAGGAATTCAATTAATTGGCCTGGGTTTTGGACTTTTTATGTTGTATTTATTCTTCTTGCACTACAAACGCAAGGATATAACTAGATTAGAATTTGTGGCGTGGTTGGTAGTTTGGATATTCTTCTTATTCGTAACTCTCTGGCCACACTCGTTAGACTATTTTGTAAGGACTCTAAGTTTTTCCAGAACTTTGGATTTGTTTGTATTCATGGGAGTTTTGTTTGTAGTGTTTATGACGTTATACTTATATCTGAAGATGAGAGCTAGTTCAAGTAAACTAGAACGTTTAATAAGAAAGCTGGCTATGGAACGAGCAAGAAAAAAGTAACTATCTAAATCCTTCTTCATACTCTTTACTTATTGAGCGCCAAAGATCATTTGTACCAATCTCACTTGAATATGAAACTTCCCATATTCTTACTGGGCCAATAATTTGTCCTCTGTATATTCCCAGTGGATTGCTATCTTGATATGCTGCTTCAAATCCAGGAATGTCTTCACCAAGCAAATATAGCCTTGCAAACAATCCATCAACAACTTTTTCTGACAAATATAAAGCAGCACCTTGTGGGTTGCCTTGACCTTCATCGTTAAAGGAAGGTATAAACATAAAGCATCCTTTGAATATGGAATCTGTATTGAAATATAATTTTCTGTTCCCATTAATTAAACAGTGAAGAGAGTCCTCAACAGTTCTTGTTCCGTCTGTAAAAGTAACTTTACCATCAGAACCATCATCCAACATACTGAATTCTGTTATTGACGCGCTGTTCTTTTTGAAGACCTTCCCTTCTATAACAATATCGTGATCTAAATTCCACCCACCTTTATACACTAATCGGTTACCATTGCGAACTTCCATAATTTCTGATAACCCAAATGAACCAATTGTAGATTCCCTATCCATATCTTTATTTGATCCTATGTGGGAAAAGGCCCAGTACTTACCAATTTCTTCTCTGGAGAACAAAAGATAACTGATATTATGGGTATTGTAATAAGTTAAGGCTTCTTCTCTACTCTGGCCAGTCATTCCGTACCGTCCAAGAAGGTAAAGCATGTACTCTTTATGGGTTCCTCCATCGGCTATAGAGGGTCTCTCACCAACAGACTGTGTCCAATACCCGTAGTCCCACCAATGAGCAATTCCCGAGTTTTCAGGCGTGTTTTCACGGAGCCACTCAAAGGCAGTTTGCCACTGCCCTGGTAAACTAGAACCCATGTGTTCTGCCTGGCTTGTTGTTGATTCGAAATCATTGTAAATTAAGGGCACCATTAAAGCGATTAAGACTATGGATATGATTGTTTTGTAATTCTTTGGCGAAATTTCGACTGCTTTGAATACAAAGTAGGACGCAAAAATAGCTACAGGAGGGGCAAACACAAACAAGAATCTGGCCCCTGTATTTGTCAGGTACGCAGTGAAAAGGAACATCACAAGAGGCAATATAATGAGATGATTCTTAGCTGGAGTGAAACTTTTATGTAAGGTGTAGATTATCAAGAATGTTATAGAAAAAGCAAGGAGTAAAATCATATTGAATAAGACTGTCTGATTCGTAAACAAAGTAATTCCCCCAACAATGAGGGTTGCTGCTGCTAGGGACAACTTAGCTTTTTGGTGTCTGTCTTCAAAACCATAGTAGGCTGCAAGCACGGCTCCGGCCAGAGCCAAAACAGCGAGCCAGTCAAACATATTGAATAAGGCGGTTCCTCCAATAATTTCTGATATTGTTTCCGCAACTCTACCTGTTGATTCCGCAGGACTTAAGGCAACTTTCCACATCCTCCCAAAATTAATAATACCAAAAACCAAAGAGACAGTAACACCAAATGCTGCAGTAATTAATATAGAAGTTAGTCCAGCAGGCAAACGTAAGATAGCTCTATGACTTATTCCAATATAAACACCAAGACTAGCCAAGGCAAAAAGTGGAACCAATACACTGATGTCTTTTATTGCATCAAGACCTCTGAGAATTAAGAGAGGAATTAAGTAAGAGGCCAGCCAGATAGAGTAAGCCGCGAAGTATTTTCTATTTCTATTGTCCCAGAATATCTCAAGTAAGATAAAAACTCCTACTGGAACCGTAAGAATAGGAATTGCTGACCAAGTTGTTGCTGCGAGAAAGGTTACAAATCCAGAGGCAATAGCAAACCAAATTTTCCGAGAGAATCTTTCTTTTAATTTAATTTCGGAAAAAAGCCATAAAGATAAGAACATCAAAAACATGAACAAAGCTTCATGGTCTGCAAATCCAGCCACTGTCCTGAATAGATAGGCTGGGGAAACAATCAAGATTAAAGATGCGAGAAGAGCAACTTTCTTGTCGAACACATTTTTCAAAAACAGGAAGAAAAATACAATACTAAAGGCCGTGAAAATGGGATTATAAAGGATGTTTGAATGTAGTAAAGTAAAATCACCAAATATATTTAGGAATTTATTCCAGTATGCCAGGAAATAAGGGAAGAAGTTGAAGCTCACAGTTTTACCAAAAGGATATATTCTCATTGTGTCAAAAGTAGGTAAGATTCCTGTCGCCAAAACTTCATTTGCCAGACGATAATAGTAGTAAGGATCAAGCCCCAACAAATATTTGTTTTGTAGCAAGTCAAGATTTCTTGTTCTAATCCACCACGTCAGCCATATAATGGGAATGAGTAGAATCTCGTAGGTATACTTCCAACGGAAAATTCCAGAAACTTTACTTTTTGCTGAATTATAAACTTCTGTTATGTCTATTTCGTCAGAACTTGTTTCAGAGCTCATGCGCACCCTAAGAAGCCAAACTATTAAAAAGATTCTCTAGACCAATACCAATGGACTTATGAAAGCCTCTATAATTGCAGCTAGTAATAATAGTCCTATGGAAAACAGTACTAAATTAAAAGAGTCTTGTAAAACTTTGTTAAATTTAGAGTCGAAGAATTCATATCTGATAACTGCAACTGAAATTATTCCACCAGCCAATCCAGCAACAAAATATCCACTTATTTCTATTACTCCGTGTAATAAATAGCGAAGCGAACTTAGTGACACAGCTTGGAAGTAAGTAGCCATTCCTGTAGCGCCCGCACTTCCAACTGCTGTTGAAATCAAATCTCTTGCGGTGTTCCCTATGGCAACAGCTATGACTGAAGCATTCCATGTTAAAATGAAAATTGCTCCTGCACCATAAAGGAAAGAGAAAAGTAGAACGAAAAGTAGGACACGGAAATTGTTCAATATTATAGCAAAGAAATAAGTAAGATTAAATCCACCCGATATGCTTGAGTTTATTTGTTCTATTGTGCTAATTTGGATTTGAAATAAATTATTGACTAGACTTTCAGGTAGTACTGTAAACCAAAAAGTATAAGCTAGGACAGTCCCTAGAAACATAAATACAAAGAAAGGCAAGGATTCCCAGTGTTTTATGCCAATATGGCTTCTTAGGAAAACTTTACTCTCTTCGAGACTTATCATTCTAATCATTATAGGCATTAGAGCCATAACTGTGAAGAAGACCATTGTTATTCCTGCATAATTGGGGAAAATCCAAAGTCCAACGAAAATTGCAATCGTTGCATAAAGGAA
>CAYFNR010000002.1:0-87010 GCA_964344605.1 Candidatus Woesearchaeota archaeon
ACAATAACACTAATTGCCAAAGTTGATTTTTTTAATTTCAACATCCTCCAACCATACCCCCACCACCAAATGATTTTTCAATTCCTCTGTATCTGTTAGACCCAACATTTGTAAAAGTTGGATTAATATTCATCGAAGTAAGTAACTCTGCTTTATTCATAATCTGATTCGGGAAAAACAAGGCCTTCCATTTGGCAACTTCTTCCATGATTTCCCCGTCAGAAAAATTAGTTCCTTCGTTCAAAATCAGATATTTAGTTATTCCCCGCATAGCATAACTGTGTGCACATCCACAAGCCGGATTCCCATCTTCAAAGATTATTGAAGTAGCTCCACAACAGTATTCACAAGAAATCCCTCCCTCAAGATTATATAATATATTAATATATCGTTGTTTGTTCTCTCCAGACAATTCAATATCTCTGTCAAATTTAGCCATTTTGCTAATAGTTTCATCGGCTTTAATTGGATCTGTAGTTGAAATATCATCATAGCTCACCCCGATGGCTGTACCATAGGTAGGCCTTCCTGAAGGCATATTAAAATCTTGGACAAAAAGTCCACTAATTGTTCCAAAATTAAATATTAACGTAGCCACTAAAAATCCAGCAACCCCCCATTTAATTCTGTTAGTTCTATTGTTAGTCATGACTTTTCTATTTTAGAAACACCTTAAAGAAATAGCTATGAAACTAGTTTCACTTGAGTACAACAATGTTAGTCATTCCGCGACGCTTCCTTTCTAAAATATCTTTTTGCTCCATCCTGTCCAAGATTCGCGAAACTTTAACCTTACTAAAACCTGTCTTTCTAGTCAGATCGCTTTGGTACATGCTGCCTTTATTCTCTTTCAGGTTATTGTAAATATTTTTCTCTTCTTTGTCTAATTCAGATAAGTCTATTTCTTTAAAATTCACCGCATGTGCTCTGGAGCGTTTTGGAAGAAATAAGTTAATTCCTACTCCTGTCACAAGAAAAGTTATGCCAAAAGCAGCAATAAATAACCAAGAATTAGGGTTATTGTGTGCTGGACAGTCCTCCATAGATTCTCCAGCCTCTGAAAAGACATTACATAGTGCAGCTGCCTGCTCATCTGAATTTACTTTGACAAATCCTAACAGTATTATTAATATTATTGACAAAGATATGATCATCAAACCCAAAGGTCTTGGTGCAATTTTCATGTTTTAATCACACCGAATAACATTTATAAAGTTTGGTAGAAATTCCAATCCATGGCAAAACTAGTATGTAATCCACATGCATTAGGTATTGGTATTGGAGTTGTTTCTGCATTATATATGTTGGTTCTTAGCGTTGCTGGACTTGCAGGTTATTGGATAGCTGCTGTCGCGACTATGGCTGAATTCCATATATTTTATAGTTTGACTGCTTTTGGAATCGTTGCCGGAGCGATAGAGGCACTAGTAGCAGGATATGTCTTTGGGTATTTGATAGCATGGTTTTACAATAGAAACAGTTGAACTACCTATTAGAATAATTTCTTAGAAGAAAATAACTAGTAAGACCTAGGTTCAAAATAATGAAAGAAATATTCCCAAAAGCCAGGCCATCACGTGACAGCCCAACGATTAGGATTATTAAAAATAAAAAGAAAAGAAAGAGTAATTAAGCGCCGATTCTGTACATACCCGTTCCGCAAGTAGGACATGTTCCTTTTGTTGCAGGTCTACCATTTTTCATGGTGACTTTTTTAGCGTCTTTCATTTCTCTTTTTGCTTTACATTTCACACAATATGCTTCTACCATCTTAATTAACACCCCTAAAATAGGTTATCTTGTATAGTAAAGTACGATTTATAAAGCCTTCGTAAACCGAAAAATCTGGAGAAAGCACTAATTTAGTGCTTTTCCAACGTCTTCAAACAAGTCAGCCACTCGTTCACCTTTATTTGTTAAGGAAACAAGCTTCAATCGTCCCTTTTTCTCGAAGCTAACTAAACCTTGACTCTCCATCTTCTGGAGCAAGTGAACTGTATGAGAATAAGTGCACTTAGCTTCTTTAGCTAACATAGAGGGATATTTCGACCTCGACTGTCTTGTCAAACATAAAAGCAATTCTATGGGCTTTTCCCTCAAAAATATACCAAATCCTTTTCTTTTCTTCCACAAACTGGCCATTTTAATCACTGCAATATATATGACGCAAGATATAAATAACTTTCTTCATAAGCGCCGTCTAGCTATTTTTCGGTTTCACTGGCCGGTACGAACCTTCCAGGCATCCTCATAGGTAGTGGTAGGTTCAAACCTTCAGATATTGGCACCGCTTTACCAAGTCCAACTACAAGTATTCTGTTTTTGATTAGAGCATCTATTTCTGGATCCATTTTCTTCTTTTTCCAATCTTTTATAATCTTTTTCAGCTCTTTTTCTTCCCCCATTGCTAGAATGGCTCCTTCTACACTTATAGATGACTTCCCACTGTAATCTGCCTTGAAAATAAAGTCGAAGGCTATGCCTGATTTTTTCTCTCCACCAGGGAAAAGTTCCCGGATCTCAGCGTTTTCAACCCTAACATCCATATTTATAGTTAAATTAGCGTCAATGTCTCCTTTACGCTCACCCAAAATTCTATCTAACCTGTGACCTACGATTTGCATTGTTTTGGCAATAATACGAGTAAGGTTTTTAAAACTTGTCAAAATTCTTTCGCTTTTCTGGCGATTCTAATAATGGACCCAAGATAGATTACTACTCCAACTAAAAAGAAGACTAGGATGGTTAAAGCAAGCCTCTGACTTTCCTTCTCTTTTAGCAATATTGTGGAAACACATTTTTTGTCGTCTCCACAAACTTCGCTTTTACATTCATAATCATTTCCACATACAGAACCTCCTGCTTTTATGGTTTTCCACCCCGAATCAGAACAGTAAAATGTTCCACCAAAACTTAGATTAGAACGCTCCCCAATATTTTCACATACTCTGAACTCTTCCACGCACTCTCCAGCCGAGCAGGTCAGACCAGTTGTACAGCCACAGTCATTTACACAGCTTTCACAAGTTTCAGGATATTCACATTTGTTATCTCCGCACACAACTTGATGTGGACAGTCATTGTCATTTATTTCTGTGCATCCTGGTGGACAGAAGCCATCGTTGAATTTACATTCTGTTATGTTTGAAAATATACAACTTCTTGGGTTTGCGTCAGTCCCATACCCTGAGCAAGCACCAACTATCCCTCGACTAGTATCGTCGCAGTCGTAGTCATACGAGCAAGTGTTGTTTGCTGAACAATCTGAGTCTTTTCCTTCACCAGCCGTGCCGTACTCACAGCCAGATGGGCAGAAATCATCTGCATTTTTACATTCAGTATTTGGTACGTATTCACATTCTCCTGGATTCCTTGCATCTCCATTGCAAGAGTCAATTGTTCCGGGGTTGTCATCATCACAATCTCTGTCTTTGTAGCATGGCTTGTAACAGTCACTATCCATCATCCAGTTACATGTGGTAGGACAACAACCGTCACTGTCAACACAAGCGGTAATGTTTTTGGAATGGTCTTCACATGTTCTGGGCCGACCGGAGCATTTGTTAATAGTACATGCATTTCCGTCGTTACAATCTTCATCAGTAGTGCATAAATGCCGCCATTTAGCCGTCATTATTATTGTGGCCATTCGCTCATTTGGATCTTGCGCGAAAAAAGTTTCATTTATCGTGACATTGACTCCATCTATTACAGATGAGTCTGAAACGACTCCAGTGGTATTGTAATCTATACGGACTAGCACATTGCCGTTGCTAGCTACAGACAACAGCTCAAGAAATCTTGTGTCTGCTTCTATGGTTTCTCCGACTTTAATAGTCTCTTCAACTGGTGAGAAAGCTGCTACTGTAGGAATTATGAATAGTAGGAGTAGCAGGCGTCGCATATTGAAAAATGACGTCAGAGATATAAATAGTTTAAGAATAGCCCCGGCCGGATTCGAACCGACGTCACGAGGCCCAGAACCTCGTATGATTAACCACTACACCACAGGGCTATAACATAAGCGTTATAAACTTCATTTTAAAAGGTTTCTCTAAGGGCCCGTAGTGTAGTGGATATCACGGAAGCTTGCGGAGCTTCAGACCTGAGTTCGATTCTCAGTGGGCCCGTTCATTTCAAAATTATGGAGAAGATGGCATGTGGAACGCCACTTATTTTCGTCACATTTTCTGGCTTAACTAAGCCCAAATCCAAACCACATCCTACGGCTTTTTCCCCAACCATATTGGCGTCAACGGAATTCAACAGTAGTTCTTTAATAGTTTTATCATCTCCAGAATCTTCTTGGTAGAAGCGTGGATTTACAAAGAATTCTATTTGTTTTTTATCATCTTTTAATTTTTTGCCTGCAAGGTTTTTGTCACAGACAGCCAAAAGTCTACCTTGGTTGCTTTTATGAATCTTATAGAAAAGATTTTTCATTTTATTGTTCTTACAGTACTCCTTGCTCCACAAGCTTCGCACTGCTTGAAAGTTACTCCCCTATCTTTTAGGAGCTTTGTATCGGGTTTATTACATTGATCACAAAGGACAAATTCCTTAATGTATTTGTCTATTTTTTCATTCAGTGCCTTTGAGCTGAACTTTCCAATGAAAGTCACAGTTTCCTTGCCACTACCTGTGGTGGCCAGTTCTCTCAGAAGAAATTTTAATAGGTGCTTTTGTGGCCGGCCAAGCTTGTTCGATATTTGAGAGAGATTTGTTACAATCGTCTTGTTACCTTGAATACTTCCAGTTACTGAAGGTACTTCAAAACGGGTTGTCTTTTTGCTGACAGCTGGTAAGTTTTTGTAAGCCCTTTCTAACATCTTTTCGTATGTGTGCTTCCAAGCCATGAAAAACACTAAAAAGGGATATTTAATAGACTTTCGGTCTAACTTACTCTAAAATTTTAAGAAAACCTTTCTTAGGTTCGAAGATATCTCCTGATTTTAATAGGCCAACTATTACATTTTTAGCATCCTCTTCTTCTAATTTGGATTCTTCTATCACTTTTTTGATGTCCGCACCATTTTCTTTGTCAAGCCCTTTAATAATTTCAAGAACTTTCGTACTCAAATTTTCCTCAGATATCACTTCTACTTCCACACTTTCATCTATCTTTTTTTCTGAAGTTTTTTGTGCTTGCGGTTCTGCATCTAATTTATCTTGTATAATAGGTTTACCTAGCTCCAAACGTCGTACTAGGACCCAGTTGGGATCGTTAATGATTTTAACAATTTCAGGTGATAGATGGATTTCCTCGTTGTATTCTCTAACTTTCCCAACAAACCGTACAACTCCACCTATTTTCACTTCTTTTATTTTGAAAACATCAGGACCAAATGCTTTGCATCGAATTGTATCTGAACCGTCATCTAGAGTAATAGTAGCATAATTCCCATCTTCAGAACTGAATTTACTGACAACTGTCGCTAATAGATTAACACGAGATATCTGTTTTCCATTCACTTCAATGTAATTTGGGTTCCATCCTTCTTGTTTGATATAGGTACCACTAGTTAACGAGCTTATCCATATTTTATACGCAGTTTGTCTTTTGATTGGTGGTGCCATTAACTAATCTTTTGTATCATCCCCGCTCTGGGCTCGAAGATATCTCCCTTCTTTTTTAAGTTGTCTATGACTTCTTTAATCTTTTCTCTGTCGAAGCCGCTACTTTCTGCAGAGTTAATAACCTCTGAGATAGGTATGCTCTTTCCAAATTTATCCTCTAAATCATCTATTATTTTCTTTACGGAAACAATTCTACTTCTCTGGGTTGCAGTGATTCCAGAGGCTATCCTATCTATATCAAATTTACCCGTTTCGGGATCTGTTCCCACCTCTGCCATAGAAGAGTTGACCAAATCTATTGCTCGTTTCGCATCCTCTTTGGAGACTTTGTTTGAAAGCCTTACTTTGGCAGATGCTTCAGCAAGTCTGACCAAGGCTTGTAGTTGTCTTGGAGATATAGGGATGGATTTTACATCTCCAGACTCACTCGCTGCAGAGGTTCTAAGTTTTACATAATAATTCCTAATAACTTCACTTGCTACTGCCGTAAGTTTCGGTTTACAGCTTTGCTTGGCATAGGCTATGTATTTTCTCATAAGTTCTATGTCTATATCTCCCTTTTTTGAATCCATATCACCCTGTAGTTCTAATATGTGCTGGGCCAAAGCTTCATCCACTTTTGCATTAGGTATATCTCTTATTGTGAATATCAAATCAAATCTGTTTAACAATGTTGAGGGCATATTTATTTGATTAGGTATTGGAGAGAAAGGATCAAATCTTCCGAACTTTGGATTTGCGGCCGCTAAAACAGAAGTCTCCGCTCTTAATGTTGCCTGTATGTTCGCCTTCGAAATTGTGACTGTCTGCTGCTCCAACGCTTCGTGCATTGCGGAACTGTCTTCCACACTCATCTTGTCCAATTCATCAATACAGGCAATACCTTTATTTGCTAAGACTAACGTTCCAGCCTCTAAAGTCCAACCGCCAAGGAAGTCATCTTTAACTACAGAGGCAGTAATACCTGCTGCAGAAGTACCTTTACCGGCGATGTAACGAGACTTTGGGGCTAGATGATTGATATATCTTAGCATCAAGGATTTTCCTGCACCTGGATCTCCCACTAAAAAGATATGGATGTCTCCCCTGAGCTCTGTGCCATCTGACTTAACTTTTCTTACTCCACCGAAAAGCTGCAATGCTATAGATTCCTTAACTTTTGGATATCCATATATGGATGGTGCGATGGAATTTACTATCTTTTCATATATGTCTGGTCTTCCAGCTAAGCTCTTAATTATTCTTTCATCCTCTTTACTAATTTTAATTTCCCCAAATTCTTCTTCAACAGTCTCTATGTGATTAGAATCTATTAATATATCATATTTTGTTGATGTTCCTCCGCCTCTTATCGCAGCCGGAACTTCCCTAAGAATACCAACTATTTTTATCTTGTTTCCTGGATACCGTTTTTTTTCAAGATTTGGATCTAATAAATCTTCTTCTAAATAACATCTTATCCTCTTTGGTTGCTCACCCCCATCTAAATTTTCTGGAGATTCTTCAATAACTAGCGTCTGAACATCTACTAGTTTGTCTTTTATCCTGCGAAATCTTGTTTTTCTTGAGCATTGGTTGCACTTCGTTGGCTCTCTTAACTTTGTGTCTATCTGTGGGACAAGAATTTTTCCATTACATTTAGGGCACTCAAAGGTTGACATCACGGTCTTGGGTCTTATGTCTGAAGCTTGTCTAATCAACCCCTCCGTTACAATCATCTTATGTAAGTGCTTACTTCGTAAGTTCCTAATTCTCAAAAATTGACTTTTAGGTAGATTAAAGAATCTTATACAAATGTCTTTTTCGTATCCCAAAGTCTTCGCTTTCTCACTTGTGGCTTCTTCGAAATCTTCTACTGTTTTTTCTGGACTGGAGAGAAGGTCTTCGGCCAATGCCGTATCAAATCTGTTGAGCTTTGAGAAATCTATTTGTAAACTTATTCCTCCCCTCTTGACGACTTCACTTAGGTCCTTCTGATAACGTAAATCTAAGAATTTTCTAAACTTCGCGGGCCGGTCTTCTACAACCATACCAGATATTATATTAATCTGATTAAAATGATTTCTATAGAGAACCTATTACTTTAGTTCCTTCACTTTTATGAGCTGCTTCCTTAGTAGTCTGACGGCTTCCTTTATCTGATTTTCAGACTTCGCGCCAGTGATGACTATCTTTCCAGTACCAAAAAGAAGAAAGGTTATGTTGCTTAGAACAGGAGAACCAGTAAGTTTGTAAACCAATCCAGGGAACTGTTCTGGTTCGTATTCTGTGTTGTCAAACTTGAACACGATTTCGTTAAGATTTAGAGCTCCACCAACAGATCCTGATGCAACCATATTCTGAACTTTGATATCTGGAGTGCCCTCAACTTTGATCCCAACTTTTCCAAGCTCTTCAACTAGTCTGCTGATTGCTTTCTTAGCTTCAGGTATGGATTTTGTTCCTGTACAAATGATTTTCCCTGAACTGAAAAGTAAAGAACTGGCTTTTGGATTTTCTATTTTGAATATCAAACCAGGAAACTGTTCTGGATTGTACTCCGCGTTGTCTAATTGTGTTGCTAGTTTTTCTAAAGGTAAATCGCGATGTATATCTGCAGATACGACAACATTTTCTGTCCTAGAATAGACTTTTTTTTCGACTTCAGGATGTGCCATAAGCTAACCTTAGAAAAGAAAACTATTTAAATGCTTTTTAAACTCCAACAGTGATTAAGCCTTTTCTATAGCTATTTTGAATCCAACACCTTGAATCTCAACAGGTGTTTGGTTCTTCAAAGATATTTCTTTAACTAGGGAAACTTTTGCTGCATTAATCTTTGCTTTTATGTTATCTGAAGTGAGTCCAACATCACGTGAAGCGCTTACTTCAACATTGACTTTCTCAGATTTTCTAAGATTCAACTCCCTCCTCATCTCTTGTACTTTACGAGCTATTTCTCTGCTGTACCCAGAAGTGAGCATATCTTTGGTTTGTTCAAGGTCCAGATATACAATGTATTCTCTTCTTGCAACACCCGTGATTCCTTTTGGTAAAGTCCTGCGGATTACAATATCGTCACCTTTAAGAAGAATCTGCTTCCCTTCAACTTTAAGCCTCACTCCTGTGTCAGTGGAGTCTTTTACAATTTTTGATACGGAAACTTTAGATAAAGCAGCACTTATGTTGGAAGTTAGCTTACCATATTTTCCTCCAACCTTCTTGAAGTTCAATTTGGCATCGTATTTAACTCCACTGAGATCTTGCTTAAGGCTGACATTTTGACAGTTTGTCTGTTTCTTGATAACCCTAGAATGTTTCCTGGTGGCAGACAGCACAGTTCTGGAAGGACTTACGATTATAATTTTTTTAATTGGCCATCTTAAATTTCTCTTGATCCTATCTCTGAGTGCAAGGACATCAGATATGACACTTCCAACAAGCGCGAACTCCCTTTCCAAATGAGTATCTATCTGTGCTTTGTTTGCCGTCGGCAGCCTTTCTAAATGTACACTTTTCTCTTTTAATCCATATATTTTAAGATTTTGATATATCTTATCTGCAACGAAAGGACTTATTGGGGCCAACATTTTCAAGACCTCTGTTAGACATCGTAACAATACATATCCAACTTGTTCGTCTTTGTTTTCTATCCTTTCACGGACTAACTGTATGTATGTCCTGCTCAGATCATCCTTAATGAATTTGGACAGCCCTCGCCCCAATAAATGTATTTCAAAGCTCTCAGAAGCCTTTGGGTACAACTCTATCAATGAATTTAGTCTTGATATAATCCATTTATCTTCAGTTGCTGTAATCTTCTTTGGTTGGATATTCTTGAACTCACTTCTTAGATAATTATGCAAGTTCCAAAGAGTATTGACAACTCCAAAAGTTTCTTTCTTTATTTCTTTTGGATTGAACTTTGCTAGTTCGTATGGTGCTACATTTGTAGCATAATATAAACGTATCAAATCGGCCCCCAAATCTCTTAGTCCTTCATCAGCCCATGTAACATTTCCAATGGACTTGGACATCTTTTCTCCTTTAGCATCAACCGTGAATGCAGGCATGGTGACAGTTTTGTAAGGTGCTTTGTTCCAGACGGAAACACCCAAATACATTTGTGAAAAGAACCAGCCTCTTATCTGGTCCGTCCCCTCACTTATCCTGGTAACTGGATAATATTTCTTGAATAGTGCAAGATTTTTGTAAGGTGCTCCTATCCAACCCCAAGCCATAATTCCAGAGTCAAACCAAACATCCATTACATCAGGTAATTTTTTCATAGTTCCTTTACATTTTTTACATCTGAGATTTATCTGTGAAACATTGTGCAAGTCATAATTCTTAGGTAACTTTTTACCCATCAATTTTTCGAGTTCTTTTTTTGAACCAATAACGACTTTTTCCGTACAGCCCCCACATCGCCATAAAGGTATAGGTGTTCCCCAGAAACGCTGCCGTGATATGCCCCAGTCTTCATAATTTACTAACCAATTAGCCATCCTTTCTCTGGCAAATTCGGGCATCCAATTAACTTTGTTATTTTCAGACAGCATTTTTTTCCTTATTGGGTCTGTTTTGAAGAACCACTGTTTACTCATCCTAAATACTAAGGGTGTTTTGCTTCTCCAACATATTGGGAAACTGTGACTTATTCTTTCTTTATGTAATAGAAGACCCTCTTTTTCTAAGTCCCTAATTATATCTTTGTCAGCGTCCTTAATAAATTTTCCAGCATATTTCCCAGCGTCCTTTGTAAAATTACAAGAATCATCTAAAGGACTCGGACTTGGATGGCCATAATATTTACCAACTTCGTTATCTGTTTTCCCGTGCCCTGGTGCGCTGTGGAGCAAGCCGGTCCCTTCTTCGACCGAGACGAAGTCCTCAAAGATATCTCTGGCTTTGACACCACGTTTTTCTGCGGCTTTTGGAGCCACCCTTTCCTTAAGAATTGGGATACTTCTTATGACGCGCCTGGATTCTTTAGGCAAGTTTCTTTGGACTGGAACGTCTAAAAGAGGTTCGTACTCAAGCCCAACGAGTTTTTCTCCTTTGAATTTTTCCAAAATTTTGTATTTTATTTTGAGTCTGTCTAGAAGACCAATTCTTTTTTTGGCAAGAATTAGTTTACCTTTTGAAGTGCTAACTTTGACATACATCTCTTTGGGTGCTACAGCTATAGACACATTTGAAGGTAAAGTCCAAGGCGTCGTTGTGAACACAAGTAAGTAAGCATCTTTAGTTTTTAGTTTGAATTTTACGTAGACAGCTGGATCTGATAAGGTGGTCTGCTCAATTTCATTTCCTGCACAAGCAGTTTCGCATCGAGGACACCAATGAATAGGTTTTAGGCCTTCATACACTCTTCCTTGCTTCCAGATCTCTTTGAAAGTCCACCAACCACTTTCCAAATAAGAGTTGTTATATGTAAACTCGGGTTCTTTCCATGCCAACCAGTAACCAAATAACTCATACAAGTCGGTCCAAAGCGATACATTGTCTTCAGTAAGTCTCCTGCATTCTTTCATGAACTTGTTCACACCAAATTTATAGACATCTTTTTTGCTTGTGAAGCCCAGTTTCTTTTCCACCATGTTCTCTATAGGTAGCCCATGCGTGTCAAATAGAACATTAATTGACACATTTCTGCCAGTCATGAAGGCATAACGCATGGCGAAGTCTTTCCATAAGAAATTCCTTAGGTGCCCAACGTGTGCCCTTGCATTTGCGTAGGGTGGGCCGTCAAGTATGATGTAAGGTTTACCAGATTTGTTTTTTTGTTGGAGAAGTTTAAGCAAGTTTATCTTTCTCCAATATATCCTCATTTCAGACTCAACTTTTTTAAAATTATAATTATCCATATCAACTAACCTCACAAAAGTAATTTAAGAAACTTGTGATTAGCCCAGCATTCTTTTCATTATAGAATGGGATAACCACTTCGCATATTCTTTAATTGGAGATCAACCTTAAAAAACTTTTGATGCCGCTCTTTCAAACAAATCCTTTTATATCTAAAAGCAAAGTTAAGGACTGCAATGACTTTTGAAATTTGGACTGAAAAATACCGTCCCAAAACACTAGACGAAGTTAAAGGACAGGATGATATTGTCAAGAGTTTGAAGTCCTTTGTCAAGGCCAAAAACATGCCCCATTTGCTCTTTGCTGGAATGCATGGAACAGGCAAGACAACATGTTTCCTAGCTATGGCCCATGATTTCTATGGGGAAAACTGGAGAGATAATATTTTGGAACTCAATGCTTCGGATGATAGAGGTATATCTATAGTTAGGACAGAAATTAAGGACTTTGCCAGGACAAAACCGCTTGGAGAAATCCCTTTCAAAATGATTTTTTTAGACGAGGCCGACGCGTTGACCAAAGAAGCTCAGCAGGCACTTAGGCGTACAATGGAAGATTATACTAAAACAGTTCGTTTCTGCTTGTCATGTAATTACTCCTCAAAGATATTAGCTCCGATACAGAGCAGGTGTACAATATTCCGTTATAAACCGGTACCCAAAAAAGATGTACTAGAACTCCTTTCTGAAATTGCAAAGAAAGAGAAATTAAAAATTTCTGAAGATGCTCTAGAATTGATACAGCAGGCCTCAGAGGGCGACTGCCGCAAGGCGGAAAATATACTTCAGTCTTGTGCTGCGACTTCGTCAGACATTGGATTAAAAGAAGTAGAATCAGTCATTTCTTTTGCGGAACCAGAAGAAATAGCAACAGTCATATCAGCAGCCCTTT
The DNA here is from genome assembly GCA_964344605.1 of Candidatus Woesearchaeota archaeon. GTDB lineage: Archaea > Nanobdellota > Nanobdellia > UBA10117 > ARS21 > CAYFNR01. The sequence goes on from CAYFNR010000002.1 coordinate 12,319, forward strand.
CAGGCAACTTTAATGCGGCAAAGAACGCGCTAGGAAATGTTCTGACTAAGTATGGTCTTTCAGGTATGGATGTTATTAGACAGATTCAAAAGCAGACCTGGAATATGGACAGTTTGGACGAAAAGATTAAAGTACAATTGATTAGGGCTTGTGGAGAGCATGAGTTTCGGCTTATAGAAGGAGCAAATGAATTTATACAATTGAATTCTCTGCTCGCCGAGTTCACACTTTTGGGGTCAAATGAAAAGTCATGAACCTTTTTTTACAAAATATGCGCCTAAGAAGCTCATAGATATTTGTGGGCAGTCTAGAGGATTACACAAATTAGTGTACTTTGTAGAAACCTTCCCAAATAAGAAGAGAGCAATATTAATTCACGGTCCACCTGGCTGTGGCAAGACCGCAGCAGTTTATGCTTTGGCGTACGAGAAGGATTACGAGGTGGTTGAGCTTAACTCCTCAGATTTCAGGAACAGCGAAAATATAAAAAATGTAATGGGGGCCGCCAGTAAGCAAGCAAGCCTGTTCAAGTCTAAGAAAGTAATTTTAATTGACGAGCTCGATGGAATATCTGGAACAGCTGATAAGGGTGGCGTGCAGTCTATTATAAAAATAATAAAAGAAACGAGCTTTCCAATAATATTAATAGTAAATGATCTATGGAATACTAAGTTCAGAACTTTGAGGCTTTACTGTGAACTTACGGAATTTGCTACATTACAAAGCTCAGATATTGTTCAGAGGTTAAAGAAGATATGTCAAGTGGAAGGTATAAAACATGAAGATATTTCTTTGAGCAAATTGGCAGCAGCATCTAATGGGGACCTTAGGGCAGCCATAAATGATTTACAATTAATCGCGTCCGAAAATAAAGAGGTGAATCGTGAATCTGTAGCCGCCGGGGGCAGAGATTATGAAGAAAAAGTCTTCAATGCTTTGAGACTTATATTCAAGAGCTTCGACAGTAAGACTGCTTTAAGGGCTGTTGATGATTTGCCAATGGAACCTCAACAATTTATTTATTGGTTAGACCAGAATATTCCAATGGAATATCGTCTGCCTAATGAGATACAAAAAGCCTATAAAGCATTGTGTGATGCAGACATTTTCCGGTTCCGTATATCACGGTATGTAAATTATTTCCTGTCCGCTGGTGTTCAACAAGCAAAAGAGCAAGCTAGAGGTGGCTTCTCAACTTATTCAAGACCAGAAACTCTGCAGAAAATATTTATTCGCGCCGCCAAGAATAGAAAATCCAAAAATATCGCAGCGTCTTTAAGTTCAGAGTTTCACGCCTCAGCCAAAACAATTCAGCAAAGTTTTTTACCATATTTTGACTACATTAGAGAGGTCAACCCAGAAATGGGCAAAGATGTTGACGCTCTTTTAGAGGGCAAATAAAATAGTCTTTTTCTACTACGAAACCTATTTAAAGCAATATTAAGCAGAATTCTTGGGCTAGGCTGGCGGTTTAGGGGTCCGCTTTTACTTGAAGTCCTCTAATGCAAGAGCCGAAGCTTTGGGGGCGGCATGCTTGTTTGGTGCTGTCTTGTGAAGTAGTGTCGAAGCGTTGCCTTTGGGGGCATCACTTTCATGTGAACCTGGTCAGGCGGGGAACCGAGCAGCCATAGCGTGGTTTTGATGTGCTCCAAAGTAGTGGCGTGGAGCTGTTTCTCAAGGTTAGCAGTACTGTGCTTATGTGTCCACCTCATTGCGTGCCCACTTGCCGAGGTCGCATAATCTGGTATTGCGCTGGCTTGCTAAGCCAGTTTCCTTCGGGATGTGCGGGTTCAAATCCCGTCCTCGGCGTATTAATCATTGTATAACAAATTTAACTACTCACTCCATAAACGCAACCTTTAAAAACTACATATTACCGCTAGTAATTGGATATAAGTAGAAATAGAAGTCATCGTACCTCAAAAAAGGTACACAAAATATGCTCATTCTGTTTCATTTAAAATCAAGTAGATTTTAAGTTTAGAGCCCATTTGTGGGTTTTAGTGCGTTTCGTGTATTCAGTATACGATATAGTCCAAAGGAGAAATACACAAAATGTCATTTCAAAAATTAGAAGTAAAAGAAGATGTAGTTAAAGCACTTTCTGAGTGCGGTATTAATGAACCAACAGATGTACAACAAAAAGCAATACCACTTATTAAATCTGGAAGAGATGTTGTTGGAAAATCAAAAACCGGATCAGGTAAAACCGCAGCATTCGGAATTCCATTGGTTGACCAAATCTCTCCACGAGCTGGAGTGCAAGCATTAGTTCTTGCGCCAACTAGAGAGCTTGCCGTTCAGATCTCAAGAGAGTTGGAAAAATTTGGGAAGTATACAAATGTAAGAGTCGCAACTATCTTTGGTGGTGTGTCAATAAGCCATCAAATAAAAGATATTGCTCGTTCAGATATTGTAGTTGGAACGCCAGGAAGAATCCTTGATCACTTGCAACGAAGTACCCTTAATTTGTCAAAACTAACGCAGTTCGTCTTAGACGAAGCAGACAGAATGGTTGATATGGGATTCATTAGAGATATTGAACGCATTCTATCTTATTCGCCAAAAAGAAAACAGATGTTGCTCTTTGGAGCAACTATATCTCAAGAAATTGAATATATTAAAAGAGAACATATGGATAATCCTGTAGTTGCCGAGGCAGAGTGCCATGTTGAGGAAGAATATCTTGAACAATATTATTACAATGTTAAACAGCAAGAAAAATTTTCATTGCTTGTCCATTTGTTAAATACTGAGGAGACAGATAGAGTAATAGTCTTTTGTTCGGCCAGGCATACTGTCGAAAGAGTTTCTAGAAATCTGCGAGCCCAAGGTATAAAGATAGGGATGATACACGGCAAACTTGCTCAAAATAAACGACTCCGTATAATTGGAGAGTTCAACAAAGGTAGACCAAATGTTTTAGTAGCCTCACCGGTCGTAGCACGTGGACTTGATATTAAAGATGTGTCACACATAATTAATTTTGATCTTTCAAAAGATCCTCAAGAGTATGTGCACCGTATTGGACGAACCGCCCGTGCGGGAGAGACTGGAAAGGCAATAACTTTGATAAGTCAAAAAGATCATGACACATTTAGACAAATTTTCAGGAGGTATGATTTAAATATTCAAGAACTCCCTGAAGAGAGATTCCCAATACTTAAATTTGATTCAAGTCGAAATTCACGATATGGTGGAAGATTTGGTAGAAATAGATCTAACAGAGCAAGGTATGGAGGAAATAGAAACCGATACCATATAAGAAAATATAATAAGACAACTTTAAGCGGATATAACCGCTAGTTTTATTGTGTCCTTTCTGATAGATTTAGTGATTTTAGTAGATACAAAATAGGAGGGAAGAGAATTAATTTAGAGATCCTCATAATTGGGATAAGGTGGTCCAGACATATACTCTGGAAATCTGTCTAATATATGTAGAACTTTACCCAAATGTGGTTTAATGACACCTATAATTTCTTCGTATCTTAAGTAAGATTCCCATTCTCCGCTTTCTAAGGCCAGAGACAAAGAATCACGTGGTCCAATCCAATCAATCCTTTTGCGTAGGTCTCCATTAACACTTTTATATATTTCAATGCATACAGTTGAGTAGTCTGGGTCGTCCCCATCTAGAGGATAAAAATTGAGAAGGTAAGATCCTACTTCTGCAGCAGGTACTATTCCCCCTTCGACCATTTCAAATTTAACCATAGGTAACTTAAGCTCCGCACCTTTAAAATAGTTTTTGGGAATCAATAAGTTTAAAAATGGGACTTCAGATAGTTTCTTTATTGGGACCGTAGCTCAGCCTGGGAGAGCGCTCGACTGAAGATCGAGGTGTCATGGGTTCAAATCCCATCGGTCCCATTACATTTTTATAACTCCACTTACTTAATTTTGTATGGCCACACAACCTTGGCATTCTATGAATATACAAGATGTATATTCTAAATTAGGGTCTTCTAAAGAAGGATTACATACCGTCGAAGCACATCGTAGACTAGCTAAATATGGACCAAATGAGTTGGCTAAAAAGAAAGAAGTTTCTGCTTTGAAGATTTTCGTATCACAGTTCAAAAGTGTCTTGGTTCTACTTCTTGTCTTAGCCATAGGAATTTCCATTGTTATTGGACATGTAGTGGACGCCGCTGTTATTGGTATTATTGTTGTCGTCAACGCTATACTTGGTTTTATACAAGAATACAGGGCCGAGCGTTCTATGGAAGCCCTTCAGAAACTTGCTGCACCGAAAGCCCATGTTCTTCGTGATGGAAAGGAAATAGAAGTGGAAGCATCTAAACTTGTTCCGGGAGACATCATCATATTATCTGAGGGAGATAAAGTTCCAGCTGATGCACGTCTTATAGAAGCTATTAATTTAGAAACTATTGAGGCGAGTCTCACTGGAGAATCGACTCCTGTTTTGAAAGATATTGCTTTATTAAAAAAGGAAAAACTTACTGTTGGTGAGCGCAAGAATTCTGTTTTTATGAATACCATTATCACTAGGGGCCGTGGGATAGCTATAGTTACAGATACAGGGATGGAGTCTGAAGTTGGTGGCATAGCGAAGCTTCTTCAGGTTGTTGATAAAAAGCCGACCCCTCTCCAAATCAAACTTGCAGAGGTTGCCAAAAGTTTAGGTATAGCAATAATTGTGATTGCTGCAGCAGTTTTCGGAATAGGAGTTTTACGTGGAGAAGAAATTTTTGAAATGTTCCTTACGGCTGTCAGTCTTGCCGTTGCTGCAGTGCCAGAAGGCCTACCTGCTGTAGTTACTATAACACTGGCGATTGGGCTGAATCGTATGGCTAAAGCTAAAGCGTATGTCAGAAAGTTGCCGGCTGTTGAGACCCTTGGTAGTGCAAGTATTATTTGCTCGGACAAGACAGGAACCTTGACAAAAAATGAAATGACTGTGAAGAGGTTGTACACAAATCATAAAATAACCGATGTTTCTGGAGAAGGTTACGAACCAAAAGGAGAATTCACACAGTCAAACAAAAAGATAGATCCAATAAAGAACAAAAATGTTGAGATGCTTCTACGTGCAGCAACACTTTGCACAACATCAAGTTTGTATAAAGGGAAGTCCGGATGGTATGTTACTGGCGATCCTACAGAAGGCGCTTTGGTTGTATCGGCCGATAAAGCCGGGCTCGATAAGGTAGAGCTTATCAAGAAAAAATTCAAACATATTGGTGAGATACCTTTCGACTCTAATCGAAAGATGATGTCTGTCATATATCAAGACCAAAGAGGCAAGAAAATAGCGTATATCAAAGGAGCACCAGAAATTATGTTGGATAAATGTGAATATATATTCTTAAATGGAACGGTTAAGAAGATAACAAAAGAAGATAAAAGGAAAATCAAGGCCGTCAATCAGAAGATGGCAAGTTCTGCCCTTAGAGTTCTGGGTGTAGGGTATAAGTATGTTTCGGAGAAGACTGACAAGTTTACTGTGCAAAACATCGAGAACAAGATTGTTTTTGTTGGCCTACAAGGAATGATAGACCCACCAAGAGAAGAAGTTAAGCCAGCGATAGAGAAGTGTAAAACTGCTGGAATAATGCCCATAATGATTACTGGAGATCACGCAATCACTGCGCAAGCCATTGCTATTGAACTGGGACTTGCGAAGGAGGGAGATAGAGTTGTTGTTGGCGATGAGTTGAATAAAATGTCTAGCCACGAGTTGTCTTCTATTGTGGATAAAGTTAAGGTATATGCCAGGGTTTCTCCCGAACATAAAGTGAAGATAGTAGAGGCGTTGAAGCACAAGAAATACATTGTTGCCATGACAGGAGATGGAGTAAATGATGCTCCTGCGTTGAAACGAGCAGATATTGGCGTTGCTATGGGTGTCAAAGGCACAGACGTTGCTAAGGAAGCTTCAGATATGATTCTCGGCGACGATAATTTCGCAACTATTGTGTCTTCAATTGAAGAAGGTCGTGGGATATATGATAATATACGGAACTTCATCCGCTACCTTCTCTCCAGTAATGTTGGTGAAGTTCTGACAATATTTGCCGCGGCGCTTGTAGGTCTCCCTCTCCCCCTTATAGCGGTCCAACTTCTTTGGATGAACCTTTTGACTGACGGGCTTCCCGCTTTGGCTCTTGGTGTTGACCCACCAGAGGAAGGGATAATGACTCGGCCCCCGAAGGACCCGAAAGACAAGGCAATATCAAAAGATACTTGGATATTTTCTGCTATTGTGGGGGTAATTATGATGATTGGAACATTATTACTGTTCCAGTTGAATTTAGATAGAGGCATAGAATCAGCAAGAACTATGGCCTTTAGTACAATGGTCATGTTCCAAATGGTTAATGTGTTTAACTCCAGATCGGAAAAGTCGTTGTTTGAAGAGCGTAATATATTCAATAACACATATCTGCTACTTGCAATTTCAATGTCCTTGATACTTCAGTTGGCTGTAGTATATCTGCCATTCATGCAACCGCTCTTCAGCACAGCCCCACTTAATATGGTCGACTGGGTTTGGATAGTCGGAATAAGTCTGTTTGTAGTATTTGGAATTGAGATTAAGAAAAGATTATTTGTTAAAAAGTCCAAATAAGTCCGATATAATTTTTGAAATCCATTCACCAATATTACGCTTTCTTACATCTACTTTAATTACTTGACTTTCTTCAATTCCATCTCCAGATAGAGTCAGAAACAACTTTTCTGTTCCCACAAAGTAAGCCTCTTTTGAGAATAATACGGTCTGATTGTCATTTATTCCTAAGTATATTTGTTCGCAGTCTTTTGAGGCATCTTCTAAACAAATGGAAAGATCTGAGATTGGCGCATTTCCTGAGTTTGACAACTCCACTTCTATGCTAAAATTTTCATTTAAGTAAGCAACAGCCGGTACTTTCAAATTAACTTTTAGATTTGGAGCAAATCTACCTTGAGTCGGTACATCTTCTTGTACACCTAATATCTGTCGAGCCTCTTCAAGAGAAATTACATCATTTGATTGCGGGCTCACTTTGAAGCTCACGCTTTTCTCGTCTCCGAAGAGAGTAGCACCTCTTATTGTGTAAGTATATGCAAATCCAGTGTCTAAATCTTCGGGAGTTTGTATAATCCAGCCTACTTTCAGGGAGTTATGTGGTGGCAAAAGTACAGACTTTTGATTCTTCCCAACTATTTTAGGAGCGGCCGTCAGGAAGGCATCTGGTACCAAGTAAAAATCTTCCTTATTCTCTAAGGACATCCAAATTATATTATAACTACCAAATCCCACTTCTTCCTTTTCTACCCAAATTCTATTTGTCACAAATTTTGGGAGGTTTTCTTCTTTTCTGTTCAAATCTACAGAGGTTGATGGTTCATCAGTCGAAACATCTCCACCAATCCATGAAAATCTAAGAGATGGTGCCTCTGGACCTTCAGATATCTGTGTCTTGATATGTGTTGGATCTATCCAGCCAAATTCTCTAAAAGTAGGATCAAATGGTACCCACCCAACCTTAGGTAAGTAAATTTCTGTCCAAGCATGAGCGTTAAACTTCTCACCATAGACGTTACCATATGCATAACCAGATATATAACGTGCCGGAATACCTACACTTCTTGATAAAGCAATAAATAGATTAGAATATTCAACACAAACACCTGTTTTATCTTCTAAAACTGTGCTTGCTTGTTCTATTCGCCCAAGATAATCCAAATCATAAGATACTTCATTAGAGACATACTTGGCCAACTTGTAGGCGGCGACATACCCGTCCGTTTCTCCAAGTACAATTTCATTCGCCTTTTGTTTTATAGCTAAATTATCACTATCTATTTTAGTTGTAGGTTCCAAGTACTTCCTATATCTATGTGGTATGTCTGAGAAAGGAAAGGGTTGAGAAGAGGTTAGTTTTTTGATATCAAACTCTGAATTTATACTGGATGAAAGAGTATAACCTTCTTCACCTGCTGGCAGGCTCCTCCAAGTAAATAAATAATAACCATCTTCAAGCGAGGCTGAAGGGTTAGTCTGCAAATTTGAGACTGAGATATAGTAATCGTCTTGGGGAAAAGAGTGTAATTCTAAGTTGAGCTCGTTTAGATAGGTTTGTGAGGGAACTATTTCAAAAATACCTCTTTCGTTAAACTCCAAATCAAGATAACTTACGACTTTTGGGTTTGTTATTCCTAGATTTTGTGGATTTTCAACGCCAAAGTTTATATTGGGGTTAACTTCCTCTTCTGCACCAGAAATAGTTAAAATAAATAATAGAAGGAAAAAAAGCAGTTTCCGCATACAAATTTGACTGTGTGAAAGTTTAAATACATTCCCTCAAAAGAGTTTTATATATGACTTTTCACTATGTGCCATGAAAATTAAGAAGGGAGACTTTGTAGAATTTGATTTTGTAGGTAGAGTAAAGATTACAAATCAAGTGTTCGACCTTTCGGTTGCAGACGTTGCTAAGAAAGAAAATATCTTCAGGGAAGGACACGAGTACAAGCCCTTAGCAATCTGCGCCGGAGCCGGACATATCATACCTGGCTTAGATAAGGCCTTGATAGGTAAGGAGTTTGGGAAAGAATATGAGTTTGATTTACCTCCAGAACAGGGATTTGGTAAAAGAAATCCAAAATTGATTAGTTTGACATCATTATCAGTCTTTAGAAAGAAGAATATTAATCCTGTTCCAGGTATGCAGCTGGACTTAGATGGAAGGATTGCGACGGTACGCAGTGTTACTGGTGGCCGTGTCGTTCTAGATTACAATCCACCTCTTGCTGGTAAAGAGTTACATTACTGGATTAAACCAGTCAAAAAAATAAATGGGTCTGTGGACAAAGCTAAAACGATATTCAGGACACTTGGCTTTTCTGCAGAAAATGTGAAATTCAAAAACAAAGAGTTGGTTCTCAATCTCAAAAACAAAGAGAAATTAGGTGAGAAGTTTTTAGGTTTGCTTGAAAAAGAGGTCAAAAAGCACATTCCAGAGATTAAGAAAGTAACATTCAAGTAATTCTTATTTGTAATATCTTCTTGGTCATAACAATCTTTATAAAAATAGTAAGCGTGCCTTTATAATTGAGCCTGTCTGGTGATATTAATGGATTCAAACGATAATTTATCATTCCAACAACAAGACTTTGAAAGCGTCGAGGACGACACGACGGAGTCCTTTTCCGAACCGTCTCAGGAGACTGAACCTCAAACAGAGTTCGATTTTAATACTGGTGCGGACTTACCAGTTCAACAACCTTCATATTCTGATGAGTCCGAATCTTCTTCACTAAACCCTGCAGATGAAGAGTTAGAGAAGATTTTATCCAAAAAGAGGGCAAGGATTAAAGTAATCGGGACAGGTGGTGCTGGAAACAATACTGTTTCTAGGATATCTGAAATTGGAGTTGTTGGAGCAGAGACAATAGTGGTAAATACAGACGCTCAAGACCTTCTTAACGCCACTTCAGACAAGAAACTTCTTATTGGCAAGGACCTTACTGGTGGTCTTGGAGCGGGATCCGACCCAAAAATAGGTAAAGAAGCTGCAAAAGAGTCCGAGCAAGACATTAAAAAAATACTCAAAGATGCAAACATGTGCTTTATTACAGCTGGATTGGGAGGCGGAACTGGAACTGGATCCATTCCTGTTATTGCGAACATAGCTAAGAAGATGGGTGTTCTTACCGTTGCAATCGTAACTCTTCCTTTTGCTATGGAAGGTAGATTGAGGCATGAAAATGCAATAATAGGTCTAGAAGAGCTTGAGGGGGTCGTTGACACTTTGATCGTTATACCTAATGATAAATTGATAGAGCTTGCCCCAGATTTACCTTTACATACAGCCTTTAAAGTTGCAGATGAAATTCTCACAAACGCTGTTAAAGGTATAGCGGAGCTTATCACAAAACCAGGTCTAATCAATTTAGACTTTGCAGACATAAAAGCCGTAATGTCCTCCGGCGGAATAGCTATGATTGGAGTTGGAGAATCTGACACCGAGAATCGTGCCGTAGAGTGTGTGGAAAAAGCTTTACAGAATCCTCTTTTGGATGTTGAAGTAAGTGGTGCTACAGGTGCTTTGATTAATGTAGTTGGTGGGCCAAGTATGACTTTGGACGAAGCCAAGAAAGTTATAGAGACAGTTACAGCTAGACTTGATGACTCTGCAAAGATTATATGGGGGGCTCAACTTTCACCCGATTTACAGAATTCTGTAAGAGCTATGTTGGTGATTGTTGGAGTTAAATCTTCCCAAATATTTGGACCAAAGCGTACTTTTTCTGACAAACGAAGGGAAGATTTGGCCGATGATTTAGGTATAGACTTCGTTGACTGAATAGCTCACAAAACCTTTTTAAAGCCAGCATATTACCTTTTTTCTATGGCTATAGACATAGAAGTTCCTGAGTTTAAACTCCCAAAGCCAAAGGAGTTACCAGGAATTACAAAGAAAAAATTGAAGGAGTACAAGAGAGTGCTAAGTATAACTAAGAAGCCGAGTGGCGATGAATTTAAGTCTATAAGTAAAGTGACTGGGATAGGTATGGTAGTAATTGGTGTTGTGGGCTTTTTGGTGTTTATGGTAGCGCAGTTATTTGTTTAAAATGAGCAAGATTTTCATTGTCAAGACAGCAATAGGGAAAGAAGACCAAGTTATGGACTTCCTAGCCTCTAATGCTAAGAAATCTGAGGGAGTTTACACTTTGTTTTTCCCACACGGGATGACAGGATATATCTTAATAGAAGCTGAAGAGATTAACGCAGTTAGGCAGATAGCGTACCGTGTTCCTTATGTTCGTGGTGTTCTAACGAAACCAATAAAGATGGAAGATGTGGAGCATCTAATAGAGTTTAAGCCGGAAGAAATAGATATCAATATTGGAGATACTGTAAGTATTACTGCTGGTCCTTTCAAGGGAGAAAAAGCAAGAGTTACACGTATTAATATTCAAAAATCAGAGGTTATTTTGGAGTTGCTTGAGGCAGCAGTTTCCATTCCGATAACCTTAAATCTTGATTCTGTAAAGGTCATCGGCCGCAAGGAAGAGAAAAAAGAGGAAGAATAAATGGCAGAAACTGTTGAAATTTTGGTTAAAGGGGGACAGGCTACAGGAGGCCCGCCATTAGGTCCAGCTTTAGGTCCAACAGGAATCAAAGTTAACGAAGTAGTGGATGCTATTAACGAAAAAACATCTGATATGGCCGGAATGAACGTTCCAGTAAAAGTTATGATCAATCCTGAAGATAAATCTTTTGAGATTTCTATAGGTAGACCTCCCACATCAGCTCTTTTGAAGAAAGAGATTGGTTTGGAAAAGGCATCTCAAAATCCAGGCTCAGAGTATATTGCTGATCTCCCGATAGATAACATAATTCGTGTTGCAAGAGTGAAAGTAGAAGGTTTACTTGCTGGAGATATGAAGGCTGCGGTTAAAGAAGTTATTGGAAGTTGCCAATCTGCAGGCATAAAAATTGAAGGTCTTACTCCAAAAGAGATTATATTAAAAATTAATGAAGGTGAGTGGGATGATAAGATTTATGGAAAAGTTCAGTTGGAGAAAGTTTCTGCTGAGGAGCTGGCTAAGAAAGCGGCTAAGATGCAGGCTGAAGTGGCTGAGAAAGCAGCCGCAGAGGCAGAGGAAGCTGCGGAGGCTGAGGCTCCGGCTGAAGAGGGTGCTGAAGAGAAACCTGCTGCTGAGGGAAAGGTGTAGTATACCAAACGGCTTTTAAAGGAACATCCATGTCAAGCAATTTGTCTCCAGAGTCTATTTGGAGATCTGGTGGGGAAGCAGAAGCAAGGATGGTGAAAGAATCCCTCGATTTAGGTATAATGGGTGACGCAGAAGCACAGACTAAAATTATAGAGTTAGTTGTAAATCAAAGAGCACTAAGCAGAATCTATGAATTAACCCATGTTTTGCACTTGAATGGTCCAGACCACAAGATAGGCTCTGTTGATGAACAAAGGTGGACTTAATCTAGCTTATTATTATCTTCTAACTTTTTCAAATCGTCGCAACCACCAACAAATTCCCCATTAAGAATTATTAGGGGTACAGTTTGATGGTTGTATTTATCTTTGACTTTCTGGAGCTCTTCGTCTTTACCATCCATAACATGCTCTGTGAATTCTATGTTGTGCCTCTTTAGAATTTCTTTTGCTTTTACGCAAAAAGGACAGTGGCTCCAAGTCCAGAGTTCTGCTTTCATCTTTTTTTAACCATTCTCCTTTGAGTTTTCCAAGTTTTGAATAATTTGGAGCAGGCCCTTACAAGATTCAAACTAGCCATCTTGCCCAAGTTTGAAAAATAACTATCTACTTTGCTTTTTGAATATCCAAGAAGTTGCTGTTGCTTTCTAACATCTCCAACGAAGCGCTGAATTGTTCTTGGCAGGTCTTTTATCTGGACAGAAAAGACCTCTGCAGCGTCTTCAAGATTTTCTTCTCTTACAGTTCCCCTTGCTTTGAATGCCGCCAGTGAATCTCTATAAATTAGTACACGTTCTTTTAGATACTCCTTGGCTGCGTCCCCACATACATATTCTATTCTTATGACTCCATCTTGTATTCTTTTTGCTCCAGTTATTTTAATAAGTCCAATTTCAGAAGTGTTGTTTAGATGTGTCCCACCACAAGCTTGCACATCAAAGCCTTTGATGTTGATAACTCTAAGTTCTGCTCCAGGTATAAATCCCCCTTGGTAGAGAGAAAATCCAAACTTCTTTTCAGCCGGACCTTTCAGCATAAGTTCTTTTATCACAGGAAGTTTGCGTTTTATCGCGTCGTTCGCGACCTTTTCAATCTTTCTCAAATCTTTTTTTGTCAGAGATTTATAATGTGTAACATCCAATCTCGCTTTTTCCGGCTTTACATCGGAACCTGCTTGCCATATGTGATTCCCGAGAACTCTGCGAGTAGCACCACCAACAACATGGGTCCCTGTATGATGTCTCATTAAGTTCCAGCGGCGATCCCAATCTATTCTTCCAATAGCAACGTCACGTTCTTTGAAGTTTATATCCTCGACTTCGTGTATAATATGTTTTCCCCATTTCTGAACATCTACGACTTTAGCGCCATTAATTGTTCCAATGTCATGTGCTTGTCCACCACCTGTTGAATAGAATAATGTTTCGTTAAGGATAACATATCTTTTATCCAATATTTTCAGAATCTTTGCAGTAAACTCAACTGCACGTTCGTCAGAGTAGTAAAGAGGTTGTGTTATTGCTACATTTGGAACCTCTTTTTCTTCCTTTGTTAGTTCTTTGCGTTTATCGTGTCTTTCAGCAACTTTTGCATAAAAATTAGCAGGTACATTAACTTTGATACCATATTTTTTTGCTTCTCTTTTGAGTAAGTCTGGACTAAGTCCTTTTGAGTCGTATAATTCGATCAGCTTCTTTTCACCGATCTTCTTTCCCCCCAAGGATTTGAGCACATTTCCTATGTTTTGCTTTGTCATCTTATACTTTTCAATTTCAACGTCGATTATTTTGTTTACATCTTTCAAGTTCTTTGACAATTCCGGATAAATTGGTTTTAAATATTTAGCATGTAATTTTATTACATCTTTTAGGTTTATATCCCATCCATATTTCTCTGTAAAATCTATTGAACGCCTAAGCAAAATTCTGAGATTATGACCTCCTCCTGTGTTAGAAGGTAGCGCACCGTCAGAAATTGCGTACAAAAGAGTTCTTGTATGGTCTGCGATTGAGTATAAAGCCGCCAGAGGTAGGACGTGTTCCTTGAGTTCCTTCTTGCTAACGCCTATCTTCCTTGCTATACTGGACCAGACTTTTTCAGGATCGTCTATTTCGTCAATGTTTAACATTCCAGAGAGAGGGAAGAATTTAGATAGTATCTTATCTTTGGGTTTTACTCCAGTTTTTTTGTACAAATATTTAGTTACTGTTGGCATGTTTGCATCGAAAGAACTAACTTTGCCATTAGTATACCAAGCGGGTCTCTCTTGTCCTAAGCCCATGTCTAAAACCTTCAATCTGAGTTCTTTTGGACCCCGTGGTGTTTGATGGTATAGATGATAAACCTGGTTTGCTAGCTCTAGACCTCTGGAAAAGAATTCTATGCTAGGCCCAAAACTCCCGCCACCAGCCCAAGCATCTTCATGGAGCTGTAAGTCAGATTTTTTTATACCTAGGCTTTTAGTGAACCAATATAATAGGTCCAGGAAGTACTGGGATTGATCAAATTTTTCTGTAGATTCAAAAGCATGTTGGCCAATCATTGTAAAACTCGTATTGTGCCTTCCAGTTATCCCTACATTATCCAAATCATTAAACCTTAGACAGACTTGTGGTACAACTAATGGATTCGCAGGAGGATCAACCAAGCCAGTAACAACATATGGTTGAAAGTTGGCAATTGAGGCTATGTTGAAGTACATATCATCTCTCCAACGTGTGACTACGGGGTAACGTTTAATTGGAGTGTATCCGCGCTTATTGAAGAACTGAGAAAAATCTCTCCATACACCGACGAAATCCAGAGATTTTTTGGCTGGATTTCTGCCGAAGAAACTGTAGCCTCCAACACATTCAGTTTCACCACAGACTCTCCTAGACACTGTACTCCAGAAGTATCCACTGCATTTTCTACACCTATATCTAGAAAAACCCTCATTCTTAAGAGCCTCAACTGGAAAATACTTTTCAGGGTGTTTAGAAGCTTTGATTCTAAGCTGCGCTTTAAGTTTCTTATCACTCATTGATATTAATTGTACAAAGAAATATTAAAAGGTTATTTCTTGCTCTTTTTTTCTTTTTTTATAGCTTCTTTCTGCAGAATAAAAATGTCTTCTTTGCTGAGCTTTTTCTTCTTCTTGAATTTATCCCTAACAGCTTCTGTTTGTTTTTGAAGAATTTCAGCGCCAGCTTTAGCTCCACCAAACATCACTCTTCCGGTAGCCATTGGTAGGCGTCCGAGACGGCTTAGATTTTTTGCCAGAAGTATGTTAAGTTGGTTAATCTGGGACTTCATAGATCTTAATGCTGCGCGTGTATTCGAACGTTCTTTCTTTATGTTAGATATTTCTTTAGATATTATTGTCAATTGATTAAAAATGTCTGTACTCTCTTTGGCCGAACCTTGTATTTTTCCATGGTACTCATCTGCAGATTGTTTGGCATTTGTTATTAAGCCCCTAATTTTCCTAAGCTCATGAAGTTCCCCTAGGCTGTTATTAATCTCTTTTAGGTCTTTCTTTAACTTGTTTATTTTGGACATGTGCTCCTTTTCTTTGGAGAAGTTAAGAACTTCTGTTTGAACTAAAAATTCAAGATTATTGATTTCTTTCTTGACTTTATTCCGCCTTTCAATTTTCTTTTTTGTACCAGAAAGAGTCTTCTTTACTTTATTTAGCTCCCCAATCAAATTTTGTACGGATTTATTCTTTTCTTCACGTAATCTCTTCAACTCTTTGGTTCTTTTGTCAACATTATCTTTTTTCTCTTTGAGTTGGTTGGCTTTTATTATTAATTTATTCAGAGTTTCCTCTAGCTCATTTTTTTCTTTGTACTTTGATTCTTTTTTATCGCCGAGCTCTTTGAGAGATATGTTTAGCTTACGTACTTCACTCGTCACCTCATCGAGCTCACCGTTCTTTTTTTGTACCACTTAGCACCTATCCGAAGAGTGCGCCCAATCCGGCTGCTGCTTCTTCACCGGAAGCTTCTTTTTTCTCTTCTTTCTTAGCTTCAGCTTTACTTTCTTCTGCCGGAGCTTCTGCTTCTGCTGGGGCAGTAGGGGCTGCACTAGCCGGAGCTGCTACCTGAGCAATACTGGCTTTGGATATTGATTCGTCTATGTTAACGTCTTTTAGTGCGCTAACAGTTGCTTTTACTCTACCATCATCAACTTTAACACCTGCAGAGCTGAGAACAGATTTCAAAGTGTCCTCATTAATATCTTTGCCAGCTTTATGAAGCAACATCGCTGCGTATATATATTCCATTATTCGCTTACCTCCTTTTTGTCTACCACTTCTTTGAGAGCCTGAGCTGATTTTTCGGCCTTGGCCAAAACTCCAGAGGCTGTTTTACTTGTGAGTATATCTTGCGAAGATGCCAAAATCAAAGCATCTCTTTCAGCTTGAATTACAAGCGCTTCAACGGTTTCTGTGGTTGGTATTGACTGTGAAACAGCTAATTTAAAGGCTTCTGAGTGAGCCAACTCCAACTTGTTAATATATTCTTCAACATTCACATCTAAAATGTTTCTTGTCATTAAACTACCACTTTCTAGGGCTACGACAAGATTCAAACCAATTTTCATCGGTTTTATGTCGAACCTGGAAAGAACACTCGCAACTTTCTCGGAAACGGGCTCACCTTTTTTTACCACAACAGCATCCTCTTTAATCACTACCTTCCCACCTTCTATTGCAGCTTTTAGTCCTACTTCTCCAAGTTCAGATAATATTGGCCCGGGTGAAAAAGGTGTGGGACCAGCTTTTATAGAGATGTCAGACGGAGCGACTTGTCCAGCTCGTGCCGGAGATGCACTCATGTTTGCTTTGAGTAGTCTAAATAATTCAAATGAGTCCAAGTCTGAACATATTATAGCAGACATTCCTTCCATATTATCTACTAATTTTTCTATCCCCTTGATTTTAGACTTTTCAAGAGCACGTTTTAGAAGCCTCTTTCTTGTAACACTTAATTTAATATCTTCCTTCACTTTTGCTCTTATGTCTTGAAGTTGTCTGCTTGGAAGATTAACTAGATTTACAACGGCGACTGTGCGGGCACCTCTAATGTTATTAGATATCCTATCTACTGTTGGTTCTTTCCATTTAGTTACGCTTGGTCTTACTACTTTAGCCATCTACACCACCACCACTTTACCCATAGTTGTTTTAACAAAGACTTTTCCAATATTTTGCTTTCCACGAGGTAGCTTGTTCTCCAATAATCTTAATACGGAACCTGCATTTTCTGTTAGATCTTTCCCACTCATTTTTTCGTTGCCAATAGAACATTGAACAACAGGACTTTTGCTAATAATAATCTTTACAGTATCTCTTAATTTTTCTGTTAAAGGTTTAAGGTTAACACTTGGGGGAACTACACAGCCGGCTTTGGGGTTTGGCATTTTACCCAAAGGTCCAAAATATTTACCAAAAATCTGGGCAATTTGTGGCATTGCCGTTGCCTGTGCAACAAAAAAGTCAAAATTCCGTGCGAGTTTCTTAATTTCTCTAGTATCGGTCCACTTTGAAAGGTCACTAGAAAGTATTACTTTGTCAGTATATTCTTCTGCTTGTTTTTTTAATTCAGGGCCAACAATAGCACATATTTTGTTTTTCTTCCCCTTTTCATGAGGTAAACGGACGAATTCCTCTATCTTTTCCGCACGCTTAATGTCAAAATCTTTAAGTCCTACTATTAAATCCACTGATTGAGAAAAATT
The DNA here is from genome assembly GCA_964344605.1 of Candidatus Woesearchaeota archaeon. GTDB lineage: Archaea > Nanobdellota > Nanobdellia > UBA10117 > ARS21 > CAYFNR01. The sequence goes on from CAYFNR010000002.1 coordinate 29,736, forward strand.
TCTTTTCTTTTCTTTTTTTGCTTCTTCTATTGCCTTTTGTAGATCCATTTCATCCTCCTGCTAAAGCAGTATGCGGATAGTTCTGGGGAGAATCAAACGTTTATATACTTTTCTCTTTGCCTAGTTTCAATATCTTTAAATATATATGACTTAATATATTTTGATGGGTTTTAAGGGATTGCTAAGGGCTGTTCATCAAGCAACGGGCTTAGTTTTCCGCAGAAGGACAAATATACTGACTGCAGCTCTTATTTCAGCAATGATTTTCTTCGTTTTTATTCTTGTAAATTACTTCGCAGAGTTCCGCTCAGCTTTAGCTGTAACTGGGAGTCCTTTGTTAATATTCAATGTGTTCTGGAGTAGCACAACGTTTCTCCTCTCGGCAGCTGGGTTGCTCAATTTTTCGGCGGTTGTATTAGTGTCTCTACTTTCAGGCATATCTCTCACCATGGTAATCTATAAATTCCGAAATGCTAAGTCTGCTAGCGGCAAAGGTGGATTTATTAGCTCAGCAGGAGTTTTTACAGGAGCATTTGCAGCCTCATGTCCAGCATGCTCTGTTGCCTTAGTGTCAATATTTGGAGTTTCGGGAGGATTGGCGGTTTTTCCGTTGAAAGGTTTAGAATTTAGCTTACTTTCTTTGACTTTACTTTTATTTTCAATAGTTATGATATCTAAGAGTCTAATATCTTGTGAAGAGTGTAACATCTAGTTTCTTAATTTTAAAGAGTAGCTCATACCATCTATTATTTTTGTCCCCGACGAGCTTTTTATTTTGTAAAAAGGCATATACACAAGTCTCTTACCCGTAACTTTGACACCCAAAGATTGTATAAAATTGATTACATTAATATCAGAGATCTTTTGTTTTAGAATGTCAACGTTAGGTAGGTGTAGGAATCTAGGTCTCTCCATGAAATTAAAGCTACCTAAATCTAGGCTTCCCATCACTGAAGAAACAGTTTTTCCATGTATAGAAATTAGGTTTTGTCTTACGAGTGTATTGAGTACAGACTTGACTTCTCCAAATCCCAGCCCTGTTTTAACAAATATGTCTGAAACGCTCACTTGTCCTGTCCTATTCACCAAAACCAGAATCTTCTTTTGAATAGGAGATAGATTTGTAACAGTATTTGGAATCTTGATGGCCTCTAATTTATCATTTAGCTTGTATACACTAAGATTTACAGTATCTATTACTAGCTGAAAGACTTTTTCACCGTCCGAACAATTCAGACTTAGACAAGGTCTCAGAACTAAGTTTATATCTTTGACTCTGCTTGTTTCCAATTTTTCTATATCTTTTTTACTTAGACGTGGTTCAAATGTTAATAAGGTTTTTTCGGCCCGTTCCTTTGGTGTTTTAACTATAGTTGATCTTCTGGGTGTATCTGTTATTTCAAAAGTCTTAGAACGACCTCCATGCTGAGATCTTCTTACTCTAATATCCACAAAAACAGGGTGATCTGAAGCACCCATAACAAGAGCTTTTCCCGTAGGCAGAGACTTAATCTCGCGTTCTGTCTCACTAGTTATTCCTTCAAAAGAGTTTGATATAGCACTTAAATCATTTGGATTCGTAACTTGTAAAGCTACTTGACTTGTACACTGGCTTAGTACACTTTTATCAACCCTGGCTGGCCTTTGAGATATCATACACAAACCCAGTCCAAATTTTCTTCCTTCACTTGCAACAGTCCTAATAATTTTAGAAGCTTTAGTTTCGCCAAAGCCCCGGTCTGGACAAAAATTATGTGCTTCTTCGATTATTAAAAAGAAGGGAGGTATATTCTCTCGTTTGCGTTGTTCGAATAGATTTGATATTATTGTTTGAGCAACAACTTCTTGATTTTCTACGTGGGCCCCCTTGAAATTTATAATAGTTAATTGGCCGGGACGTATTAAATCCGATACTGGAGTTGGGCTAAAAGAAAACATTCCACTTTTTTCTAAAGCCTGTAGACCTCCAATAAGTTTCCATTTTGCAGGTGATTCGGAGAATTCAATTTCTTTGATTAGCTCTTTAAAACTAAAATTCTCTTTTCTTTCTAGTATATCATTTACAATATTATACAGCAAGCCTTTTTGAGCAGGACTTACTTTAAAAGGTAAGGCATCGACTAAGCTAAATGCATTATTTGGAACCTTCAATTTTATTTGAATTGTTTCAGGATTAATTTCGGGATTTAGAGAATACTCACGGACATTTTTGGCGAAACCCTTCGAAGTTACATCATAGGTTTTGAAGTATTTTTTGTCTTCGGAATGCTTATTTGGATATCTTATAGAACCATATTCTCCATGGGCGTCTAATATCACAACTGGAACACCTAATGAAATGAGCTCTTCGAGCAGCACACCAATTGCATAAGATTTTCCAGCACCAGATTTTGCTATTACTGCTAAATGCTTACTTAGGAGTCTCTTTGGATCAAGAAAGGCTTTAAGATCACTCTTCCCTTCCAATATACCTAAATAAAGTCCATTTGAAGTAAGCCCAAGTGTTGTTTTGATAGTATCGTTGCCTGCCGTTGAAACTGAAGTCCCAGGTTCAAAAGGTGTTCGAGGTTTTCTCAAAAATCCGCGTTCGGTTCTGTATCCAATTATTATACAATCAGCCAAAGTTTCTCCCCCGCTTTTGGTGATTTCAGCAACCTGTGCTAGGACTAGTCCGCTATCTTGGTGCTCTATTGACACATAATCCCATTTACTAACTTTGCCAGTAACTTTAAATTTGAAAGAATGAGTAGATGTTTTCCCGAATATTTTACCTATAGACATGCTTAAAAGAAAACTTGGTAGTTATATAAAAGAATATAGATTAGAGAGTATAATTTCTAAAGCCAGTTTACTTCCACTTGGTCTGTTCTCCACTTACTATTAATTTCCGTATCTTTAACTTTGTGCTGAATTCCAGACCCATATTTTAATATACCTTGCCAGGCTATCATGGCTCCGTTGTCCATGGCTAGCGAAAATGGGCAGGCAGCAAATTTTATTCCCCTCTCTTTACACATTACTTTGAGCATTTTCTGGAGTCTTTTGTTCGCAGCTACACCTCCTGTCAAGAGTACTTCTTTTTTGTTGATGTGAGCCACGGCCCTTTCTGTAGCTTCAGTCATAACTGCAAATACAGTTTCCTGTGCCGAGTGACATAAATCTTCATCTGAATATTTTCCCGAGCGAGCCAGTTGCTCTAGTCTGGTTTGAATGCCTGAAAATGCAAAATCCATGCCTTTTATGGTGTAGGGAAGTTCAATATATTTTTTTCCCTTGGCCGCAAGTTTTTCGATTTTTGGACCGCCAGGGAATCCTAAATTAATTGAACGTCCGAAACTATCTAAAAGATTCCCGATCCCAATATCTAATGTTTCTCCAAATATTCTATATCTGCCTCCAGCATAGGCGATAATTTGGGTGTTGGCCCCAGATACATACAAAGTTACTGGATCTTTTAGCTCTGTTTTTAGTTTCCCAATCTCTATATGGGCAACGCAGTGGTTTACGCCAACGAGTGGCTTGTTGACCACCCGGGAAATGGATCTGGCAGCCGCAGCTCCCACTCGAAGACACCCTCCCAAGCCGGGTCCCTGCGAGAAAGATACTAAGTCTATGTCCTCTAAATCGATTTCTGCACTTTCTAAAGCGCGTTTTAGGACAAAATCATACATGAGTAGATGATGCTCAACAGCCTTGCGGGGATGAATCCCACCTTTTTCTGTTGTAAATGTGCTTTTCTCATTAGCCAGAATTTCACCTTTACTATCAACAATTCCTATGCTTAAAGTGTGCGCTGTGCTTTCTATCCCTAAGCAGATCATAATCTCCTCTTAGTTACATACTTTATAAAAGTAGTGAAAATAGTATTACTTCATGTACCACGTTTTTAGTAAAAAATAACCGAAAAGTTTATATAAGGCAAATCCATCTCAGAACGGATTTCACATCCAGGATATATTAAAATGGGAAACAAAAAAGAAGAGAATGATTACACTACATCAATAGATGACATTGTAGCTAACAGTGAAAACGAAGTTGTGTTAATACTTCCAGAAGAGGCACAGACATACCAAAACTTTGCTTTACTGCCTTTTTATGAGATGTTTTATGGTAGAGTAATTATAGAATGACTAAGTATGAGTTGATAGATTTGACTGAAGAAAGCTTTGTGGAAAGGGTAGGTACTTCCATTTCTATCGATATGGGATACTATGCGGAAGCCATACCAGTGAGAACACCCATAATAGAAATAGGATATGAGGAGCTTACTGACTTGTTGTTCAAACGTGATCCTATGCTTAAAGGGATTTTAGGTAGTGAGGGGGAATCCAGAAGAAGGATATCCCGTCACTTACAGGATCACCAAAATACTTGTTCCTACTCTCTGGGAAGATCTTTAGATTATCTTGTTCCAAAAGATTGTGGTTTGCTTATATCTACTTTAACTGACGAACAGTGGGAGGAAGCCCGCAGTGTTTATATGGGTTCCTCTGGCAATGGGAGTCAGGACATAAGACGTACGAGAATAATTGAGACTCCACAGAGTCTTTTGAAGAATCTGGAAGCAATGCAGAAAATCCATGTGTGGAAGGGGCAAGAGATGGCACAATTTTATGGTCTTTTTGATGAACTTTTGGAAGAAGGCATAAAACAAGCGTACTCTGAAGGCGTTATGGATAAAGTAAGAGCTTATTTTAATCCTGAGTTGAAGGTACTGCGGGACGAAGGCGACATTCGTAAATTGATGACAAAGAGACGTGTAAGAAAGAATGGAAGAGTTTGGAAGAGGCCAGAAAACGACGATTATGTCCATGCTTTGCTGATATCTCGTTACAACAGGCCGAGCAATAGTCGAAGAGTGAATAAATCCAGGAAAATTAAGATTAGAAAGAAATAACTTACGCAATTAGAGTTCTTTTCCTTAAAATTTTTAAATGTTACAATAATATTGCTCTTAATGAAACCAAGTGACAATAAAGTTCCAAAGCATGTAGGTGTAATCCTTGATGGAAATCGTCGCTTAGCGAAGAAACTCATGCTTAAGCCTTGGAAGGGCCATGAATGGGGGGCTAAGAAAGTCGAGAAGTTATTTGACTGGGCAAATGAGCTTGGCATTAAAGAGCTAACTCTTTATACACTTTCAATCGAAAATTTTAATCGTCCTAAAACGGAATTTGAATATTTAATGAATCTTTTCAAAAAAGAATTTACGCGTTTTCTTAACGACCCGAGAGTTTATGAGCGTGGTCTTAGAGTTAACTTCATTGGACGACTTTGGATGTTGGACAGCGAGCTTCAGGATTTGATGAAGAAAGTAGAATATAAAACAAAAGAGAACAACAATTTAATTGTTAACTTTGCGGTTGCATATGGTGGCAGACAGGAAGTAGTTGATGCAACGCGAAAAATAGCCGAAGACGTCAAGCTGGGAAAGTTAGATGTTAATCAGATTAACGAAGAAATATTTTCTAAAAAATTATGGAACAGTTCCGAACCAGATCTAATAATAAGAACTGGTGGGGAAAGAAGAACTAGCAATTTTCTAAACTTTCAGGCAGCTTATAGTGAGTGGATATTTGTGGATAAGCATTGGCCTGAGTTTGAGAAAGAGGATTTGGTTGCAGCCGTCAAAGAATATAAGCAGCGAGAAATAAGAAGAGGTCGCTAGGCCAAAACTAGTGGCAATAGGACAGTTACGTCACCTTCTACTGTGATGTGTGTCGCCTCTTCCTTGATTTTACCCCAAGAAATAGCCTCTCTTGTTTGGGCCCCGCTTAAAGATCCATCCCATTCAACTGCAGTAGATATCTGAACAGCATAATCCAGTCCATTCCTAAATTGGTTCCACCAAATCACGTGATGTTTGGATATACCTCCTCCCAACATCAGAGCCCCAGTTTTTTTGGCGTCTGTAACTTTAATGAATAAATCTTGTTCGTCCTCAAATAAGTTTAGTTTGAAATCCCTGTTAGTTTGCCAAAAATTCCATAATTGTGAACCCCATGCGCCGTCCAATGGTCCAGGTAAGTAAATTGGAATTTGGTTTTTCCATGCCCAATAAACTATTGTTTCTTTAGCCTTCTCTTCGTCTTTAATTGCTTCTCCAAAAGCCCAAACTATATCTTTTGTACTCCATTCTTTCTTTTCTTTGTGAAGCTTTTTGAGAATTGGCTGCATTTTGTTTTCAAGAACTTCTCCATAAGATTCGTTTGGAACCAAAACATTTCCTAGCCTATTTATTCCTTGTTTGTATAACTCCTTGTCGTCCATCTTGAATGAACCTTGGTAGTAATCTCTCCATAATCTTGCCAAATCATGATCGAGAGTTCCACAGGTTGTAATTATTGCCTGAACTTTCTTTTTCTTGACTAAATCTTTGATTACTCCCCGGATTCCAGTTGCTATAATGCAAGCTGGAAAACTAAGAAAATTAAAACAGTCTGCGTCGGAAAGCATTTTTTTAACAATGTCCGAAGCTTGATGGACTTTTTTGGCTGAGAAGCCTCCGGCTTCTCCGAACTGAGTTATTAAGTCCGAAACTGTTTGCCCATCTTTTAACTGTATATCTTTTACAGGTTTCATAAAGTTGCCTTGTTTAAAGGGTTTAAAAAGTTAACTAGTTTGCTTGAACTCAGAAAAACCGCACTTACCACAGTGTGTTCTGTCTTTATGCTGAGCCATAAATACTCCAGGTCCACACTTTGGGCAGGACTTTCTTTGCCTAGATATAGAGCTTCCTTCTAATTTATAAAATGAAGATTTTTTTGGAGAAGATTTTCTCTCAACATCTTGTTTTCCTTCTGCCATTTTTATTTACCTTCCTTTTCTTCGGATTTTTCTTCTTTTGGAGCTTCAGTAGATTCAGTAGGTGCTGCTTCTTCAGCTGGGGCCTCAGCAGGTGCTTCTTCTTTTGGAGTCTCCTTTTTTTGCCCTCGTTTTAATATGTGTTTAGGTTCATTCTCTTCCAATTCTTTTCTTTTCTTGTAGATATTTGCATGACATACACTTTTTGCCTGCCCGAAAACAGATCTAACTGATCTGATAGAAATTAAATCTTCATCCGCTCCAGAATTTGCTGAAACAAGAGATATTGCTTCTTGTCTAGAAGGAGTCTTACCTCCTCCATGATTTATCTCAAATCTTAATTCAGTCCTACTAAAATTAGGATTTTTCTTTTCTTCTAAAACAGAAATTTTCATCTTACTGCATATTCTCCGGCGTCGCTGATGTCTACCTTTTTAGCCAAGTCTGATTTCGAAGGCTCTATTACTATGATTCTTCCTTTCCAAGTTTCAACTAACTTTGCGTCCTTGTGGACTGGACAAGTAGAAGTACTTAACAATCTTTTGCATTTTGGACACATTAACTTTGCCATTTTATTCTTTTGATGCTGCCGCAGCTGCCGCAGCTTTCATTTCCTCCGCTCTTGCTTCTTCTATCCATTCTATTTTACCTAAATAAGGTTGACGCATTGTCAGACCTATTTTTGGATTATCAATTTCTTTCATACTTATAGCAATTATTCTTGCTCTTACTCTGTCCCCAACTTTAAGGACTTTTTTGGAATCCTTTCCAAGCAGAGTTCCCTGTTTGCTCAGAGACACAAAGTCATCCATTGTTTGAGATATATGCACCATGCCTTCAAATGCTCCAAAGTCTATGAAAGCACCGAATTTCGTTATATCTTTTACCTCACCTTCAATCAGTTCGTTTGGTTCAGGTAAGTAATGTACAACACTAAATTCGGCAGTGTAATAAGCAGCACCGTCTCCAGCCACAATCACACCTTCTCCGATTTTGTTGACTTTGTTCACTGCAATAACTCTTCCAAGACCTTCAACAACCTTACTTAAAAAGTCGGTTTTCAGTTGGTTGAATATTGCATCTTCAAGCTTGTTTGCAAAGGATTTTGGATCAACCCTCACAACACCCTCAACAATTGATTTGTAATACATTGTAGCTTTCTTAGAAATTAGTAGCTTTTTAAACCTTGCGTCTATCTTTTAGAGAGGTACTTTTTCTGCCTTAGTGAGTATATTGGAACCCCAAGCTCTTTCAGTTTTAGTGAAAAGGCAGCATCACTAGTTATAACAGCAGCCTTGTTTGTCTGTGCCCAATTTGCTATGAGATAATCAGTGTGACCTTCTCCAAACTCTTCTATCTTAAATTTTGAGTGCTTAATAATTTGTAAGGCAAGATTTGCTGCAGTTTTGTCGGAACCGCGCTTCGCTTTTTCTTTTAGATTTTCTAACTCATTAATTACTGAATCCGGAATTATGATTTGAGGATTTGGGAGTGTCAATTTCCTCACGGCTTCTTTTAAGTCAATTTTTCTTTTTACAGCGTAAATAATTGTGTTTGTGTCAATGACTATTTTCATGTAAAGATAGGTTTTTAATCATTTAAAAAAATGTCTTAATCATGCGCAAGTCCAAGAATATACAAAAAAAGTATGATAAAACAGCCGGTATATATAATTCTAGGTATGCAGAGATTCAACAAGAAAAATATCAAAAAGTACTTGGAGAGATGGATCTGAGAGGCAGGATTTTGGATTTAGGTAGTGGTACAGGCCTTTTAAGGGAGTTTCTCAAGATAGATGTTGTTGGTGCAGACATATCGATGGACATGTTGCTTAAAGGTTCTGGTGGCAGGATACAAGCGAATGCTGAGAAATTACCTTTTAAAGATAAAAGCTTTGATTATGTTCTGAGTTTTTCAATGCTAATGAATTCCGAAAATCCTGAGAAAGTTATTAAGGAAGTAAGACGTATACTTGTAAAAAACGGAGTTTTCATCTGTACTTTTTTGAAGAGCTTCGATTTTAGTAGAATTATAAAGAAACACTTCACTGTTCTAGAGAAAAAGGACTGTGGAGAAGATGTGTGTTATATTCTCAAACCTTAAACTCCAACAAATAATTTATACCTGTCTCCGTTGTCCAACTCTTTCAGTATTCTATCTATTATGAGTTTCTTTGGACTTGGAACAGATTTCACTCTTTTTCTTATGTCTTCAAAGTTTTTGAATGGCTCCTCTTCTCTAATTTTGAGTATCTCTGCAGCGTGCCTCTTCCCTACGCCAGGGAGTAGCTCTAACTGATGTGCTCTAAGAGAAACTGCTCCACACTTGTTGAAGAATTCTACAAACTTTTCTTCCTTGGCTTCGACTAACTTTTCTAGTATGAAAGGTAGTTCTGTTTTGGCCGTTTGAGTAAGCTTTTCAGGAATAAGTAGTCCTTTAATGTAAGATATTTGAGTCCTTTCTCCTTCTCCGATGTAAACCTCGTCGTGAGGCTTAAGTGTAACGTTTGGAGATGGAACCAACTCTAGAAGAACAAAGTGATTTTTACCAATAGCTTGGACAATGGGTTCTCGCTGATGGAACGAACGAGAGTCCTCCGAATAGCCATGCTTTAAAAAATCCAGTACTATTGCGTACTCTTCTCTTGCTCGTCTTCTTTCTTGCATTTCCTATTCGTTTTTCCTTACTTTTCATGTGCCTTGATCACTTCTTGTAGTCTGTTCAAGTTCTCTGCTGAGACAGTTGTCTTTGAACCTGCAAATATTGTTTGCAGTTCAGACAGAGTCTTTGGCATTAGGTTGATTATTTCAACCATGTGAGTATCAGTCAGCAAAGGTATTTCTAAGGCCTTTATTTCTTGGCCCAGTTTAGCCTCTACATCTTTATTAATTTTGCTAAACCGTAGAGCATAGTCCTTTACTTTTTGCTGTATTGCTATTGGTTCTTTCTTATCTTCTGCTTTTTTAAGGTCGTCAGCTAATGTTGCATAGCAGAGGCCTTCTTTCTCTATGAATTTTATGTCTGTCATTTTACAGTTTCTCCAAGTGAATTGCGGCAGAGATTACTTTCTTTCTCTTTCCCAAATCACTTATTTCCACAACATATGAATTACCTTGTTTTCTTTTAACCGAACCCGTTCTGTTCTTGAAGCGTGGATGAGGCATTCCTCTTTGAATTGCAGAGTCTTGAAGTATCCTTACTTTATCTCCGACTTCGAACTTCTGCAAGAGTTTGTTGATGTTAACCTTTCCTCTATCGCGCTTCCTTTTCTGAAGTTTGTATCTGGTTCTTGATCTTGATCCACCTGTTGCTTTCATAATTCTCTCTAAAAATATCGCTTTTTAAAGGTTTCTTAACCTAATCCTAGCGGCAAGTCTGGCATGTTCCCTCCAAACCTTTTCATCATCTTTTTCATCTTTCCGCCACCTTTTCCCGAGAACATTTTGAGCATTTGCTTCATTTGTTTGTGTTGTTTTAGAAGGTCACGGACTTCTGATTCTTCCCTGCCACTGCCAGACGATATACGTTTAATTCTTGAATGATTAATAAGTTCAGGATTTTCTTTTTCTTCTGGAGTCATTGAATCCATTAAGAATTTCCAGACTTTCATTTTATCCTCTTGGTCTTTCATGGCGCCTTCTGGGATTTTCATTCCACCCATTCCAGGGATAAGGTTTGCAATCTGTCCAAAAGAACCCATTTTGTTAAGAGCTTCCATTTGTTCGTAAAGATCTTGTAGGCTCAGTTCTCCTTTCATGACTTTCTTGCCCATCTTTGCGGCTTGCTCTTTGTCAATTGCAGTTTCTGCTTTTTTCAGCAAAGTTTCTAAATCTCCCATTCCTAAAAGTCTTGAAACAAAATTCTTCGGCTTGAAGTCTTCTAAGTCGTCTAACTTTTCACCAACTCCAATAAGTTTGACATTTGCGTTTGTGGCTGAGCAAGCAGACAAAGCTCCACCACCTTTTGCTGTTCCATCCAACTTTGTAACTATAATTCCAGTAACTCCAGCAGTTTCATGAAACTTGCTCGCCTGTGTTTCAGCAGTTTGACCAATGTCAGCTGGAAGAACCAGTAGACTTTCATCTGGATTTACTGCGGCAGTTACTTTCTTGATTTCATCAATAAGTTCATTGTTTAGAGCGTCTCTACCTGCTGTATCAATGATTACGACGTCAAACTTCTCAAATTTATTTTGGTTTGCTTTGACTATTTTTACTGGATTCCGTTCTTCGGCATCTCCAAAAAAGTCTACGTGTGTTTTTTCTGCAAGTTGCTTCAGTTGGTCGTATGCCGCAGGTCTCCAAGTATCTGTTTGTACAACAGCAACTTTCTTTCCCTGCTTTTTGAACATTTTGGCAAGCTTGCCGGCCGTAGTTGTTTTACCAGAACCAAAAAGTCCAACAAGCATTATTTTAGTTGGCTTTTTGTCAACTTTGATTTCTTCATAGTTCTTTCCGAGAAGATTAGTTATTTCATTGTAAACAATATTAACTGTGTGTTCGCGAGCAGTTAGACCTTTTGCTGGTTTTTCCTTCAGAGCTCGTTTTTCTATTTTTTCAGAGACTTCTTTGGCGAGTTTAATATTAACATCTGCTGATATGAGTGTCTTTTTGATATCTTCAGATAACTCTTTAACTGCAGCTTTATCTACCAAACCTACTTTCGTTATCTTCTGCAGCGCGTTTTTCAGTCCAGAGCTTAATTTGTCTAATACCATATTTCTACCGTGTTTTTTGGGTTTTTAAAGTATTTGTTTTATGATTTTTCCTGAATCAAACATTTCCAAGTCTTTATATTCTTGGCCTGTACCTAGGAACAGGATCGGTTTACTACTTTCAAAACCAACTGAGATTATTGCTCCTCCACGTTCGTCAGCATCTGTTTTTGTGAGTATTGAACTATCTACTCCAATTTTTTCATTGAAAATTTTAGCTTGCTCGACAGCATCGTTCCCCGTTAGAGAATCAACCACCAAGACCGTTAGATCTGGATTGGAGACCCTCTTCACTTTTGCAAGTTCGTCCATTAAATCTTGGTTTGCATGACTTCTACCTGCGCTGTCTATAAGCACAAAATCTAGCCCCTTCGCTTTTGCGTGCTCAATTGCGTCGTATGCAACTGCGGCTGCGTCTGACCCATATTTGTGCTTAATTAATTTAATACCTACCTTGTCCGCGTGAGTCTGTAGTTGTTCAATGGCTGCAGCCCGGAATGTATCGCTGGCCGCCAAGACTACCGTCTTTTTTTGTTTTTTTAGCCAGTGTGCAACTTTTGCCAGAGTGGTCGTTTTTCCAGCACCGTTAACTCCTACAAAGAGTATTACGAATGGTTTCTTGTTTTCTGAAATCTCTAACAAATTAATTTCTTTTGGTTTGTTTAGAATATCTGAAAGAGTTTTTTCCAGATTTTTCTTAAGGTCTTTTTTTGTCTTACTCTTTCTTAATTCCCTGCACACTTCCTGCGCAATGTCGTAAGCTATATTATTTTGGAGAAGACCTTCTTCTAATTCTTTAACAGAAGACTCAAATCTTTTTTCCGAAACTTTTTTTATAACGCTTTTTTTCTCTTTTTTAGTGATCTCTTCTTTGGTACTCTTTTTATTAAACTTTGAGAATACACCTTTTAATTTTTTGAACATTTTATTGTCCTGACTCTTTATGTAGCTGTGCTTGAAGTGCCTGGGCTTGAACTGCAAGCATTTGATAATTTTGAGTTAGATTTCTAGAAAGTTCTTCGAACTGTTTGATTTGTTTTTTAATTGATTTGCTTATTTCTGCGGGCTTTTTTTCAGCAAAGATATCTGCACCGACATTGACAAGCAAATTTTTAGTGTCTAGGACTTTTGATTTTACATAAACTCCTAATCCTAAAGGAGAAAAAGAATTAACATTGGATTTATTATTATCCAATTCCCCTAAGCTTTTATTCATGTTCAGAAGCTCTTGCTTCTTGTTTTCAACATGTACAACTTGCTCCTGTAAGTCATTTAGTTGATTTTCTATAAGCTGCAGTTGCAAATATGCTTGCTGAAGTCCTTCTTTATCTTTTCCCATTTTACTCAGATTCGTCCAAAACGACGCTTACGTCGCTTGTTTCAGCTATGTTGAGTATATTTATAAGTCTTCTGGGAGTGCCGTGTTTGCTTCCAAGCAAACACATGATAAGTTCTTTAGCATGATCCTCATCTCTCGCAGTAATATCTTTGTTGAGGGTTGCATGTTGCTTGCCCATCTTAAACTTTGCAGAAACCTTGAATTTTTTCATTATTGTTCAAAGTCCCGAAAATATAAAACAATTATGAAACTACTTGTTGAGGAAACCTAAGCTTTCGTCTGCCCTGGCTATCTCATATCCGCTACTTAATGTGCTTACTACAAGCCCAAATGAATTCGCTACTACTCCAGACCCAACCATCTTTCCACCCATACTTATGGTTCCGAGGCCAATTTCAAATCCAAGAAGCTTCTCCAGTTGAGTTATATCTGATTCAGACAAGTCTGTTGGGAAAATTGCACCTTTATTTGTAAGAGTGCCAGCTGATCCAGGCAACAAAGAAAGTGTACCCATTTTCAATCCGCGTTTTACTTTGACACCCAAAACTTTTCCTATTTCTTTCGCTTTTGCTGCTGAAAACTCTTCATTGACTACAGCCACTTTGTCATTTGTAAGAATATTATTCCCAAGAGCATTTAATTCAGTTTTAACGACTTTTACTTCAGCTAGACCCTTGACTTTTTCTTTAATTTCTTTTAACTCATCTTTGAAAATTACTTCAGGCACTAAAATGGTATTTGAGTTTGCACATATGAACAATCCAATTAGATTTGTGTTGTAGATATTTATTTGAATTGGTGGAACTTTGAAGATTTTTTCTAGTTTTTTTAATTGCGTAGAACTAACATCTTTGCCAACCAGAAAGAATTTGTCAGTTGCGACACAGTAAAGTCCAACGTTGGGGTCACCCTTAAAACTAAATTTGTCGATATGAACCATATCTATTTTTTACTCATCTTTAATTCTTGCTGTCTTGTTGGAGTAGTTTTGCTTTTCTTAGTTTTCCTTTTTTCTTCAGCAGCCTTTGCTTCCTCAAGTTCCTTCTGGAGGTCTTTCCTAGAAGCCTTCTTTTCTTCCTTTGCTTTCTTAGATGGTGCTTTTTTCTTGGTTGGCTTTTCTTCAGCTTTCTTCTCAGGAAGTTCAGCTTTTTTATCTTCAGCTTCTTTCTTTGCTTCAGCTTCCATCAAACGCTTTGCGCGCGGTGAAAGTTCAACAAGTTCAGCAGTTACAAAATCTTTCTCTTTTTTTATTTCGACTTTGACTTTTCCAGGAGGGTTCTTGCCTCCGTGCTTCCAAATTTCTTCATTTAGCCATCGTCCTATTTTGATGTCTTCAGTCTTGGTATGTTTTATTAGAAAATTCCTGACTTCTGAAACGGCTCTTTTGCTCCTCCGCCATTTCGGAGCTTTAAGAAAACCTTTTCTAAGTGGAATAGTATAAGTTCTTGTGGAGCCCTCTTTTAGTCGTGCCATTTTAAGGTCTTATACTTCTTCTCCTCCAAGTCCTTTTAATTCTGTTTAATCTTGAAGGATGAACTTTTCTGCCTGGACCAAATACTTTGGGGATCAACCAAACTGGTGCCCATCTAGTCTGCCTCCTAGCCCTAGCGAGCCTGTTCTTTTTCCCCGAATGTTTTCTTGAACTCATTTTGCCACCTTAGAGGCTTTCATAATTTTAACTGCAGTCTTATCTAATAAAGCCTGTCCTGATGCTGTAATTACTCTACCTTTTCGATCCCCCTCACTTTTTTTGATTAATTTGGCTTCTTCAAGTTGCTGAAGAATCTTTCTGATTATATTTCCAGAGGCTTTTGCCATTCTTCCTGGCTTTGTTCCTCTGTTTTGACGGCCACCATATTTTGTACGAAGCTTTGAAACTCCGACAGGTCCGTTCTTATAAATTTGCTTTAGAACAGAAGCTGCTCTTATACTCCACCAGTTTTCTTGGGTTGGAGGTCTCTCTTTATGTATGCCAGTTTTTACGAAATTGTGCCACTCTGGTGCCTTTAGTTTACCTTCTAATTCTCTGGCTAGCTCTTCTGTGAGCTTCTGTTGATTGACGTCATGTATTGAAGCCATGGTCTAAGCTAATCTCAGCCCAATTTAAAAGCTTTCTTATTTCAGGAAAATTACAACAAGAAATAATAATAGGAAGATAAAGGCATGATTTCTCTTTCCGTTTAGGCTTGTCTGTGCTAGAATCAATCCAAATATTACTAAAGCCACACTTGCTTCATATTCGAGTCTCCAGGCGAGGCCAAGAATCAATCCATATATTACTGCGAGCAAGGCGCCAAATTTTCCAAGCGCTTTGGCAAAAGCCGATTTTCTTAACTTTTTACCTTCATCTTTTGTCCATTTCCCGAGTAAAGGACCAAGTATGTAAGCGAAAGATACTGTTAGACCAAGCAGGAGCTTCTGAATCATATTATATTTAATACAACATGATTTTAAATGCTTGCTGTCAACCAAATTTATGAAAATTCATACTGCCAAAGGAGTTTATGTACCAAGAGAGGACTCTTTTTTGCTTGAGAAAGTCGTTAGAAAATTCTGCAAAGAAAACAAACCAAAGGCCGTTTTGGACGTCGGAACGGGAACTGGGATACAGGCAATTGCGGCAAAGCTTTCTGGAGCGCAAGAAGTCACGGCTGTTGATATTAATCCCTCAGCTGTTAAACTTGTAAAGAAAAATGCTGAACGGAATGGAGTTGAAGTTAGAGCTTTTCAGTCTGATCTGTTTTCAAATGTGAAAGAGTCTTTTGACTTGATAATATTCAATGCTCCTTATCTTCCATTAGATCCACCGATAGATCCCCAATGGAGTGGCGGCCGGAAGCTTATAGAAAAGTTCGTTGAGAATGCGAAGAGGCATGTCAACTCCGGTGGAAAATTGCTGTTTGTTTATTCTTCAAAATCTCCAATCAAAACAAAGCACAAAATACTTGCAGAGAATACAATGTCCGACGGAGAAATCGTTTATGTGGCAACTCTGAAATAACAACCACAAGTTTTTATGTAAGCAATTACTATGCTTTAGAAGCAGTGGGCATACCGCATAGATTGTTGCGTTAAGATTCGTCTCTTCGCGAACGAATGGTTGTGGCAATTAGGTGTTGAGGGCAACTGCCAGTGACTTAGAGTGACTAGTAAGGCTTTAGGCCGCGAAAGCGAACCTTATTAGACTCACTTAATCCGGCTGGCATCTCTTGTTATCTGGATTGGCTACGAACTGCAATATTTAAGTCGCCCCCATGGGCTGGAAAGTGTTGTAGGAGCAGACCTCTCCTGTGCGGGCCTAAGCTGCTACTTTTTCTTAACAACTAAATTCTTAACAAAGAAACTATTTGGAATCATTATGTCATGACCATTCTTAGTTCTAATATGTGTATCAATTAGATCAATCTTCTTAATCTTGCCTTCGACGTCTTTGACTTTTATTGTCTGGCCAACTTTCAACCTTTTTTTGTAGATTATATATGCCCCTGCAACTGCATTCGGAACAAAATCCTTTATACTTAAGAAAAGGCCAACAGCAACTATTACTAATAATATTGTTAAAATTTGATTGAGGAAATTCAAAGCAACTCCAATTTGATTAAGGGCCAGAATCAGGGCAAGGATATAAATTAGATACTTAATTGTGGACCCAACGACCATATCCACACGACGCTTTTTCTTACCTTTGCCATTAAGCTTTAATCTTTGTATGGCATTTGATGCTAAATTGCCAGCGGCCCGTCCCGCCATAAATCCGACTATTATTATCAGAATAGCAATTATGAATCTTGAGAACGTTGATAGGATAGGTAAGGCCTCTTCTATTCTTACTCCAAAGAAGCTCAATGCGCCAATTAACATGTCTTGGAGAGAACGAAAAGGCTATTAAAAGCTTTTTGCTAGCAGTAATTATGCCAACAAACGTGACTCATGAATATTTGACGGCCGAAGCTGAATTTCACGAGGCGCAGACAACCTCTGATAAGATTAAAGCTCTCAGAAAAATGTTAGCAACTGCTCCAACTCACAAAGGAGCGGAGAAGATGAGGGGCCAGATCAAAAAGCAGATTTCTAAATATAGAGATATTGCCGAGAAGGAGAAAAAAACTGGGAAAGGTAAGTCCTATGCCATATCTAAGGAAGGTGCGGCTCAAATTGTTATTATAGGTCTCCCAAATTCTGGAAAATCTACTTTGCTTTCCAAACTATCTGGGAAGGATGTAAAAGTTGCAGAGTACGAATTTACAACAAAAGAACCTGAAATGAGAATGATTCCTTTTGAAAATGTATGGATACAAGCAATAGAATTGCCAGCAATCTATCCAAGATATCACGAATCTAAACAAGGCAGGCAAATGCTTTCTTTGCTGAGGAATTCTGATTTTGTTTTGGTGGTCTTGAAGAAGTTGAAAGATTTGAAGATGATAGAGTCAGAGCTCAAGTCAGCAGGCATAGAACTCAAGGCGAAGCGTAAGTACAGGGAAGACTTAACAGAACACATGCCATCCATGAATATAGGTTGGAAAGATTTTGACAGCAAGGGATTGCTGTTGAAGATTTGGAAAAGCCAGAACAAAATTAGAGTCCAGACTAAAACAGCCGGTAAGGTAGCTAAAAAGCCAATAGTTCTAAAAAAGGGAGCAACTGTTGGTGAGGCCGCAAAACATATACATAAGGACTTTGTAAAGAATTTTAGACATGCTAAAATCTGGGGGCCTTCAGCTAAATTTAATGGGCAGCAAGTAGGTCTAGAGCATGTTCTTAAAGATAAGGATGTTGTGGAGATATTCACTAAATGAAAGTTAAAGGTTCAAACGCCGAACGTGAGCTTGTAGCAATGTTTTGGGAGATGGGATTCGCAGCTTTGCGAATTGCTGGTTCTGGAAGAATGAATTTCCCTTGCTCTGACGTCCTGGCTTCAGACGGTGAGAGGATATTTTCTATAGAATGCAAGTCAACGAAGAAAAAGCACCAATACATAACAAACGCTCAGATTGGTGATTTGCACAAGTTTTCTGCTATGTTTAGTGCCCAGCCGGTCGTAGGTGTAAAGTTTGGTTCAGAGTGGCGTTTCTATAATCCTGAAGGATTAAAAAGAACTCCTTCCGGACAAGTCGTAATTAACAAGAAGGATAATTTTAGGACGTTTGCTGAGTTGATAAGTGAAGGTATTTAGCTCTTCTTTAAGAACTCTGCAATTTCATTTGCTGCTGCTTTTTTGCCTGTAAGTAAAAGCATAGACAAAAGGATAATTGCAATTAGGATTGGCAGGGCTATTATAATTGTGAACTTTTGGGCAGAAGTTCCCTGCATCACATTGTAGAAATACCAAGACATATAAGAAAACAAAGCTGCAATGAAAATGCAGACTCCTAGTAAAGCGTAGTATGCTTTCTCAGCGAATATGTAAACTTTTTCGTTTTCAAGAGCCATTATTTAATTCCATACAAATGAATGTCTTTTATGAAAGTCATAGCGACGGACAGTATTATTGGACCCACTACAATCCCAAGTAGACCCAAGACATGTATTCCCCCAAAGATCCCTAAAAATACGACTAGCGGATGTGTTTTTGCTCTCTTGCTCATGAGATAAGGACGTGCCGCATAATCAAGGATACTTCCAGCAATTAAACCATAAAGTAGAATTCCGACTGCGACGCCTGCCAACCCCTTATAGAACATAAAAAGTGCTATACTTACATAAAGTAGGTAGGGACCTAGCACAGGTATCATAGATAAAGCCGCTGCTGCGACCGCCGCAAGGAAGGGGTAGCTCAGACCAAATATTAGGAATCCAATTGCTGCAATTAGACCTTGTACTAATCCAATAGCAAATGTCACAAATACAAAAGCGTCAACATTCGCACGTACATCTTTAAGCAATATTTCTCTCTTGCTTGGGGGCAGAGGGATTGCTCTCCAAGCCGTACCAAATATCTGCTTCCCTTGCTTTAGGAAGTAGAAAAGCGCGATGAAGAAAAGAAACGTTGAGACTATTAATGAAGGAATAACGCTTGCCTGTTCAGATATATAAGCAATTGATTTTGTCATGATAAGTCTGAATATATCATTGAAAGTTGGTCCAAGTACTGCGGTTTGTGCCTTGGATAGGAAGAGGTATATGGAGCCCATTTCATTTAGAATAAACGAGACACCATAATTTACTATAGATGCCAATATTGCAAGAAGAGCTATACAGACAGTGAAAGCAGCTAATGTATCTGGGAGCTTCTTCTTGATCTTAAGGTAGAGTGGATGAGTAAGATAAGCTAAAACTGCAGCGAAAAGCAGGGTTGATAAGAATGGCATGACGAACAATATGCCTAGAAAAATAACGGCAAGTATAGTGAATGTTTGGAAGTGGCTCATGGTTAGCTGGACCATAAAATTAAGTGTAGCCAATAGTATTTATGGGTTTTGGCTACTTCAGGGAAAAGTATATTAAGGAACAAAATCTAATTATAATATGGTTTTTGTTTTTAAGTTGCCACAGTTTTTAAGGAAAGCTTCAGCCGCCGCTGGGCAGGTAACAAGCATCGCTGCTGGAAGTGAATATTGCTAAGGAAGACATGCGATTTATCAATGGCATGCACAAAACAATTACCGCGGCTTTGACCCAGGACGAGCAGGAGCTTGCTGAGCTTGGGAATGCCAAAAAAGTCCTTGCAGAGACAGAAAAACTAGTGAGAATGCTTATTGCAGACACCACACAAATAGAGCAATTAGAAGCTGCACATGGATTACATGGCCAGATGGCCGGGTACCAGAAGCAAAACCAGCAGACGTTCAAAATGATAAAGTCTGACATCTACAGCGCCCATGAACTAATAGAGAGAATTTCCAAGAATGTGAAGTATCTTAGGAAAGTTTCGGGCAATGTTTCTTCGACGAAATTAAAAGAAGCCACCCGCATCAGAACAGAGCTGAATGCCTTCGCAAACAAAACACTTATGGCGACCAAAGAGTACAGTGCGAGACTTCAGGGATTGTTCAAAGACTCTCAGTATGAAGAAACTTTAGCTACTGCCACAATGGGTCTTCCGAACCAAGGAAGAATCCCGAAGGAAGAATCCCGTAATTAAGCCTGCATTTCTGGATAAAGAATATCATTTATGCCTGTTTCTTTTAATTCATTGAATTTGCGTTTTAGCTTTCTGTTCCCACACCTTTCCAAAGCTTTTTCCAATCGCTTTCTCAGCATTCCGGGACCGATTAGCTCGGCAAATTCTTCGTCATAAACATCCAATGCCAATTCATTTTTAGTCAGCGCTGCTTCAAGAACACTTTGCATCGTTAGGTAAGCTATGGACGCTATTTTAGTCCGATGAGTGAATTCGTCAATGATTTCTTCTGGGTAAGGAGAATCTTCGTATATTATCTCACCTGCTCTAAGGTACATCTCTCCAGCTAGATAATATCCGTGCCTAGCCGAAGCTAAGCGCAGAACCACAGAACCTTTCTTTGCTCTGATTGCTAAATCCAGGTCAGACGCAATTTCTTCGAGGGGCAGTCCCAACTCTTCCGGAACATCCCCTTCCAAATCCACTTCTGTGTCCCCCAAGGATGATGCTAATGTGAGATTCTTTATTAACTGGTAAACATATCCTGCTTTGTGTGTTAGTTCTTCTTCCCCCAAGTCCTTCGTTATGAAAGCAAGATAATCATACTCAGCCATACTCTCCCTTGAAACCAAAATCTTAAAAACCTTCTCTTCAGCTCTAAAGCATGCTAAGATTAGTAGGCTTGGGACTGAGTTGGAAAGATTTATCTTTACAGGGCCTAGAAGAAATCCATGATTCTGAAATTGTTTATTTAGAAGGCTACACTTCAGTCTCAGATTTCTCAGTACAAAAGCTAGAAAGACTGCTTGGCAAGAAGATTAACATATTAAACAGAAAGGATGTGGAAGAGGAACAGAAATTCCTAAAGGAAGCCAAGACAAAAGAAGTTACGTTGTTGGTCTATGGAGACCCTCTTTCTGCAACAACCCACTACGAGATTTTGCAAGAGGCTAGAAAGCGTAAAATCAAAACTAAAATAGTTCATGCTCCTTCTGTTTTTAGTGCGGTTGCGGAGACAGGATTGTCATTGTACAGATTTGGCAAGACGGCATCCATCCCTTTCAAGCAGAAAGGCTTTGAGCCAGCATCATTCTTCAACATTTTGAAAGAAAATCTTTCACAAAATGCCCACACACTTTTCCTTCTCGATTTGGACCCAGAGAAAAAGAAATTTCTTACAATTAAGAACGCATTAGACAGATTACTTGCTCTTTCGGGTGGGGACAACATAATCGACAAAAAAACAACTTTTGTTGGCTGCGCAAGATTGGGGTCGGAGACACAAATTATAAAAGAAGGCAACGCTTCAGAATTAAAGAAGCAAAACTTTGGAAAACCACCATACTGTCTCATAGTGCCTGCAAAGCTTAACTTCAAAGAGAAAGAATATTTACATGGTAAGAGAAACTGAGCACCAAAAAATTTCTAGAAAAAGGCATAGATATTCTGAATTGTACCATTACTTAAACAAGGCGGCACACCAAGCCCTGGCAGTAGAGCATGAACTCCGCAGTGCAGAGACTTACAGTAGGGAGATGGTCAATTTAGAGGCTGAATTACACGATTTAAAATCGAGACTTCGAAGTGCCAAAGGGTACGAGAAAAGAGACATCCTAAATAGAATCACTGCAAAGCGTACTCGTTATAGTAGGTTAAGTAAAGGTATACACTGGGCAAGGATAGGTAGGCTGCTTAAAAGGATGAAGGATATGCTGCGAGATGTTTCTAGAGCTGCCAGACTTGCTAGGCGCTAAATCTTAGCAGTGCTCCAATTCCACTGAGGCCATTAAGTTTTTGTCCAGCATCGCCTTTCGAGTTGATTATGTGGACTACGCCCCCTAACTTCTCAACTTCGTCAATTATTGGTAGAATTTCTTCTTTAAGGTCGGCCAGTTTGGAGTCAGTGATTAACAAAGTTTCAACAGAACCTGTTGGAGCATACTTTGAGACTTTAGCTTTCTTGTAAGCTACTAGATCACTATCTTTTGCTATTTCTTTAAGTAAGGTTTCCACTATCTTTGACTCTTTGGCTGCCTGAGTCTGCTTGGTTATCTTATCTAGGGCGCCACCATTAACTAATTCTTGGACGCCCTTTTCATCTCCTGAAGTGGTGTTTTCCAAATGAATCTTCTTGCTGAATTTAGGATAAAGTTCCTTGCACCTCTTGAAGACAATTTCTTTCCAGAATAGAGGGCTACCAATAATTACAACTTCAATATCTTCCCTTGCTTTTTCATTTATATTCTCTACCAGTCTATCAATATCTTGTTGGGGCTTCCTTTGCTTTTCTTCATAGAGCTTCCTACTTAAGCGTAGACTCATTTCTCCTTGAAGAGTATACCCCGCAGCTGTAAGAAATGCAAATGTGGCACGCTCATCATCTAAAACACAAACCAGGGCTTTTGGAGCAGCTGAAGCTTCCTCTGCTTCCTCCAACCTTTTAATCTGAAATTCTCTCCACTGTTCTTTGTAGATTTCGAATGTAGTACCTAATTGAATATCTAAAGAATGCGCAGAATGGAGTGGAACAGCTTCAATTTCATTTTCTACAGTTCCGTGGATTTTAAGATGTGCTCCCAAATCTACATCCTCTACTTTAATTTGGACGTATATCCCTCGCTTTACTGCTTTCTGCCTTTCGCCTTCTCCTGCAAGCTTGACTTTCCTTGAACTTTGGCCTGAAACCAGATCTCCTGCTTCGATGACCTTACTCAAGTGCCATAGATCATCTAGACTATCAATTTTGATTTTAGCAATCCCTAACTTGCGTTTGAAGCCAAGTATTTTCATACGGGATTTATCTATTACAACCTATTAAATCTTTGCTAGAGGAACTTTTATTAATGTCCATAAACTAAGATAAGCAATGACCAAAAATTATAGACATGACCCTGTTGCAGCAGTAATTCTTCTTACAATACTTGCTGCCTTATTCTTCTACATATTTTCGGTTCCGACCGAAGTGAGAGAAGAGCTCTTGCCATCAACGGTAACTTACGAAAATACATGGCTCACATCTTCTCCAGGGGGAGTCCCAATCCAAAAAGCCGAAATTGATTTTAAGCTCGTAACTTTTCCAACAACTACTGTAGACAACACTCTAAAAGCGGAACCCACTCTACTCTCAAACCAATTTTCAGTTTCATCTGGAGTATATAGTGCTGTACCACAAGCTTTCAGCTTTAACATTGATGATACTGCTGCTGTGTATGATGTCAGAGTGCCCTTGACCGTAGCCGGCAAAAGCGGCTCAGGAAGGCTGGAGGCTTCTTTAAACGGACAGAAAATATATTCCGCAAGCAATGTCATTGGAGAGCAAGCGGTAATCATAATCCCAACACATTTGTTGCAAACTGGGGCAAATTCCTTAACCTTTTCAGCAAGTTCACCAGGATTTAAGTTTTGGCAGAGCAATTCCTATGTGTTATCTAGCGCCACAATAGAGATAAGTAGATACAGTTCCAATCAGGCTTCTGTAGCGAGACCATTTTCCTTGTCGAGCGATGAGGCAGCAAATATTGAAAGCTCCGAGCTTACTATGTTCGTCCGTAGATTGTCGACTGTGTCCACTAATTTAGAAGTAGGGTTGAATGGAGCTACTTTGTTTAGCGGAATCCCTCCTTCAACATTCTCCGTTGATGTTCCAACAAATTTGCTCAAATCTGGGCAGAATGATATAACTTTCAGTGTCGACGAGGAAGGCAAATACGAGATGAATTTCATTGTAATCCGAATACAAACTGAAACAATTAAAGGAGGGTTAGATTATTTCTTCACTATAAGCTCCTCTGATTGGAGAAGGGTACAGGGCGGAGCCTATACTTGTGAAATGCTTATTAGAAAAACCACGGGGGCCAATAGCGTAGTTGTCCAGCTAAATTCCCATACAGGAGAGTAC
Organism: Candidatus Woesearchaeota archaeon; assembly: GCA_964344605.1. Taxonomy (GTDB): domain Archaea; phylum Nanobdellota; class Nanobdellia; order UBA10117; family ARS21; genus CAYFNR01. The sequence continues at coordinate 53,554 of CAYFNR010000002.1, forward strand.
CATTTTTCTGCAGGAGAAGTTAAAGTTGATGTCTGCGAACAGCTCAGAGAAGGATCAAACAAGATAAGCATAACTTCTGATGAAGCGCTTGATTTGGCAGATATTAGTGTTGGAATAAAACCTTAGAATGGTTGATTATAGCCACCTAGGGGGAGTTGGTACAAAAACAAATGCTCTCTTAGAAGGCCACAGTCATGAAGATATACATGAAGGAGGACATGATTTTCTTAGAGATTTAGGTATTAATCATGGACCGAGGAGGGAGGCAATTCTCACGGAGGCTGAGAGAAATGTGGTAGCGGGACCAGCAGCACCTGCTGAGCCACCAGCTCAACCTCCAGCAGTGCCAGCAGGATCAGCACCTCCCCCAATAAGGATGCCACCGCCAGCAAGATCGCCACTTGGCCCAATACCTGCAGACTTAGACGCTGAGGGAGAAGGGAAAAATAAAGTTATAAAGTTCTTTGGAATGGTTGTCACCTTGGTGCTTATTTTCTTAGTTTCTAGTTTTGTATTAGGTCCAGGATGGGCTGTATTGATTGTTGGCATAGTAGCTTTCATTTTTATTTTTATATATTTTTTAGGTAAAAAGAAAGGCAAGGTTGACTGGGCAATATTTATTATTTTGCTTATTATCTTAGTTGTTGGTGGGTTGTGGGTAGGAAATAATATTGCTAAGTCCACTACTGGCAAAGGCCTCTGGGAGTTGGGCTCTGAGGCTTTGTTTGCTATTGAATTGGGCCGTGAAGAAACAAGTCCGCAGCGCAATACCCTAGCTGCCCTTTTTAAAGGTGAGTGGGATCTAGATCAGCAAAAATGGGAGTCCAGACAGGTCCAAGATAGTTATGTCGTTCCTGAAGATGCAGGGGTTGTGTTTGAGGATATCGCTCCTTCACAGAGCAACTTTTTCTCCGACGAGATTCTTGAAGTTACGGGAGATGTTACTATAGTGAGTCTTTTTGAAGATGGGCAAGATATAGAAATAACCACTCCCTTAGAGATTGACGTTGAGATTCAAAGATGCAAAAGTGCCTTGAGCGAAGGACTTATTGGGCGAGCATTTGATGAATTTTCAGAACTTTTCGGTGGAAGGATAGCTATGACTGACTGGTGTGGAAAGTCCTGGACATGCGAGATACCTGGAGAAGACCCAGTTAGTGACAACAAATTTGAGGTCGACAAGGCATATAACAGGTTCTTTGCGTGTGAGCATTCAGGAATAACTACGTCAGAAAATATTATTGATTTAAATGCTAAAGTTGTTTGGGATTATACTACACAGGCTGTTTCAGGCAAGCAGGTATTTGTGGCGAGCCCAGACGCGCTGGCTCGCATAGAGGACCTTAGGACCCATTATAATATACCAAGTACAGCATTTGACCCTTGGTCTATTAGTGATGGTACAGTGAATTTTGGTGTAGGTTTTGATAAAAAATGGGAATTTTTGAGGGCAGGTTCAAAGTACCGGCTAGGAGTTAGTGTTGTTAATGATGGCAGAGGTGATGTTGTGGAGATAAATGATTTAGAAGTTAGCATACCTCACGATGAAGATATCATCATGATTTCAAGTGATAAGGAAGAGATTAGGAATAAGGCTGATATAGGAAAGGAGTCAGGACAGTTCGTTTTTGACAGGATAGATGAAGTAAATGGTACAGTCCCCGTTAAAGTCTTTAAACTCAAAGGTCTACCTCTTAATCTTAAGGATGGAAAAGAAGAGATAGAACCAGGTTTCTCCAATACTTATTATCTCAAACTAACTATAAATGAAGATTACTTGCAAGGATCAAATTATCAAAGCTTCTTTACGAAGGCCAAGATTTCTTACGACTATGAACAAGGTAAAAGGACAAGAATAAAGATCAAACCAGAACCTTTTTGACCAAAGCATAAAGTATAAAAACGAGCAACTGCTTTTCATACTTAAACATGCTGTCGTTTGATAGATTAAAATCTACTTTACTCCCTTTTTTAATTGTAGCCGTTGTTTTAGTTAGTGGATGTGTAAATCAAACGGCTGACGAAGGAGTAGTTCCTACAGGGATGGAGGGAATAGTTGTGACTTTTTTTCAAGGAGCACCGCCCTCTGTTTTGGGGGAAGGTGAGACTTTTGACGCTGGAGTGACCATTGAGAATAAAGGTGATCATGAAGTGGTTGTTGGAGATGCGGAGATATATCTTAGAGGGGTCAATCCTACAAACTTCGGATATGGGGGTGTTGGTCAGATACCAGCTAATCAGCAAGTACTTTCTAATCTAGTGGGAGCACAGTTGTTGGATAATCAACTTATTGGTGGACAGGATGCTTTGACTTGGCCAGACCTGTGTTATCGTGTTGATTTAAATACAGATCAAGTTGTCGATTTCATAGCGCAGAGCTGCTACAAATATAAAAGTAAAGCTCGTTTTGACGGTTGCTTCAACGAAAATGCGTACAGACAAACAACGGGCACCGAGCTCTGTTCGGTTTTAGGTGATAAATTAATTTCAAATAGTAGGGCGCCAGTCCAAATTACAAGCGTGTCCGAAAGCCCGGCCGGAGAAGGAAAGTTTAGGTTTATAGTGAAAGTTGGGAACCTAGGTACAGGTCAAGTCTATACTGAAGATTTAGGAACAGCTTGTGTTGACGCGGCAATTAGAGAACTAAATGTGGTGCACATAGATGGAATTAAAATTGGTGCAACTTCTCTTGATTTGGGAGACACAGCCACAGTTACATCTGCCACGTGGCTTGGGACGCAGAAGCCATATTTTAAGCTTGTAAATGGAGAGGGACAGTTCATGTTTACATATGCTCCATCATTTACAGCTGTGCCTATTTACATAGATCCTGTGGAAATAACTCTGAGTTATGGGTACTCTGACCAGGTAATTACCTCAACTCAGATTTCATCTATACCTGGAGTGAACCCCCAATCTGTATGTTAATCCAATAAATATATATTCTAACTACGTGTACGTTCTGTATGAGATTTAGGTCTTTGCTCATATTTTCTTTGATTGTCTTAGTTAGCGGATGCTTAGGACAGACTCCTGAAGAAACACTATCAACTGGACAGTTTATTGGAGGAGATAAGGGTCTTGAGCTTTCTTATGTTGAACTCCCTCCCAGAGTTTTTCAAAATACTCCATTTGAAATAGATGTAATGGCCGTTAATGAAGGTGAGACAGACATTCCTGTAGGTGTAGCTACATTCAAACTTAGCAATTCTAGAGTTTTTGGTCTGACTGAAGAAGAAGCTGTTAAGATAAATGAAGAGTCTCTTGCAAAGGCGGCTGAGTTTGGTGGCTTTGGAGGACAGACTTTCATAACCTTCGAAGTTCCAGGATATTCGGGAGGTGTTTTAAGTACGGAGTCTCCAGTTCCAATATCTATAGATGCTTGTTATCCTTATGAAACTAATGCGGTTGTAGATATATGTATTGCGCGCAGCGATTTTTCTGAAGTTTGTACTCCTTCCGAAATAAAAAATACACAAAATAGCGGATCTCCAATACATGTTTCTGAGGTTGAGCAAGTTCTTAGTTTACTAATACTCGAAAAAGTTAGAATTGGAATTATTATAAGAGTGGAAATTAAAGGGGAACTAACAGACAGAATCTATAGCACAGCAGTAGAGGGAGTCGCTGAGGGTACTACTTGTGGTGAAAGAAACTCTCAATTTGAAAATCAGATTTCTATCCAAGATATTAGAATAGGAAGTGCAACCCCTTACACAGCTCAGGAAATAGAAAGTTCATGTGGTTCAAGTATTATAGGTTTGAATGCTGAAGGTAAGGGAAGAGTCCAGTGTAATTTCGAGATTAAAGATTATGTTTCAGGTGCAGGAGATTATGTCGAAAGAATGACAATAAAACTTGGATATCTTCACTCAACCTTGGCAAACACAAACATAAATATAATACCTGTTGAGTAATTTAGCTAATGTTTTAAACTTGAGTTTTCTCAAAGTTTTATGGACAAAACTGTAGTTTCTGGCGAAGGTTCAAATAATCCAAAAGTTGTTTTTGTTGGAGAAGCCCCCGGACGCAACGAGGAAGTCCAAGGTAGGCCTTTTGTTGGACGGGCAGGACAAGTTCTTAGAAGCACAATCAAAGAGATTGAATTGGAAGAAAAGGATTATTATATTACAAATTTGGTTAAAATCAGACCTCCGGGCAATCGTGATCCCACTTTAGATGAAGTTAAAGAGTGGTTTCCTAAACTTAAGTCGGAGCTTGTAAGACTTAACCCCAAAATAATATGTTCTTTGGGAGCCCATTCAACTAAGTATTTAATATCTAATGGGAATTTTGAAAATATTGATGGCGAGAGTATATCCAAGCACCGTGGAAATTTTAAAGAAATAAAATTAGGAAGTAAAAATTATATTTTGTTCCCAACATACCATCCAGCAGCAACAATATACAGGAAAGAGTTGAAGAGTATATTCGTTGAAGATTTAAAGAAACTCAAAAACTCATTGTCTGCAGATACAACTTTGGACCAGTCCTAACCAATATAGCTTGGATCTGCTACTTCCCCACTACCACCAAGACGCTTCAGACTTTTGAATAAGGCAGGTTCTCCTTCCTCTTCTTCGCCCCCTTCTTCTTGCTTCTTTTCTGCTTTGATTATCTCTTTATCTAACGCCTTTAAATCCATGTCTAGAGAAAATATGTTGTTAATATTTTTAATCAGCTCTTTCGCTTCTCTTAGTCCCAAATGGTATCTGTGTCCAATAGTTTCGACAAGTAGAGATACTCCTTTCCATCCTCTCAAGCTTGCTAGACCAATAAGTAATCCAGCAGCCCCAACAATTGTTGCGGCTTTGCTTTTGTTAAAAATAATTTTACCATCAAGCTCTTGATATTTTTTAATCATATCTTCTTCCGTCACAGCCCCAAAAACTTTCGGATTTTTTGGGCCAGCGTGCAACCCTATACCGCCAAGAGTGATGACTTCTTTACATCCAAACTCTTTTACAAGATCGAGTATTTTGTTGCAGAACTTGTAGCTTGATTCCTCATCTATTGGTTGTACATCTCCAGACAGCAAGAGTATATCTCGTCCACTTTTGGATTTGTAAGCATAAAGGCAAACTATTGGCAGTTCAACTACATTTTTATCGTTTATGAAGACTGAATTTGGGAAAAGATGAGAATGTATTTCATAAAGTAGTTGCGGCTTAATCTCATCTATCATGAAATCCACAGAAAGCTTTCCAACATTTCCTATGCCGGGAAGACCCTCAATAAGAACGGGGTCGTTTAGGTCTATTTTACCTGTGAAACACTTCTTTATTATCCACTCTGATCCATGACCTTCAATTATTTTACCTTTTCCGTTAGTTTCAGACATCTAAGCCACCACCTTTTGAAATCTCAGTGAACCTTTATTCTTTTCAATATATTTCCCAGCTTCTTTTAATGCCTCATTTAAATCGCTTTCTCCTCTCTTGAGGTTAGTTGATTCAAAGACAATTTGATATTTTGGAGCACCCAAGTATTTAATCTCAACTTCAGCATCAGCTTTCTTAACAACTGATTGAAGCATTTGTAGAGTTTTTTTAACAACTTCAAGACCGTTGGAATCCTGAGATTGAAGGTTCAAAATACCTCTGACTCGCGCTTTCTTCAATTTGATTCTTGCTTTTACTGCATCAACCAGTTGCGAGGAAAGTTTTTTGTCTAAATTGAGTTCTTTGATTATACTATCATTTATTACAATCTGCTCCAAGAAAGGATATATTGAACCATATTTGTCCAATATTGGATCTCCGATTTTTTTGAAAATAATCTCGTATTTGACTTTGGAGGATTTAGATAAAGTAATTAGAAAGTCATTTGCTCGTTTCTCTTTACTCCAATTATCTTGTTTAGTTTTTGCTTGTGAAGCTCCAACTCTTCGTGTTGAAAGATTGATGTATCCTGAATTTTTATCAACGTCCAAAACTTTACAGACTGTTTTTCTGCCAGGTTTTAGAAAAGTTCTGATGTTTCGTGCCCATTTTCTGTTCATTTCAGAAGAGGTTACAGTTCCATCTATGTTTTGGAACTCATCTAACTCAAATTTCGCTGCGTGCTGCGAGACGTTTTTAACTGTACAAATGACAAAATCATCAACTTCTGGGAAACCTTTCTTTTTATACATTAACCAAGGACCTCCAAGATCTTACCTTTAATCTTGATTTTTCCACCAGTTGGTTCAGCAACAACTTTACTACATACAAGGCATTTTATTGCTGTTGAAGATTTTCCAAAAATTATTTGCTCGTTTTTGCATCCTTCACACTTAACTTTGACAAATTTTGATTTTGGATTTTCCATTTTATACTTGAGTTACTTTCTTTAGTCTGCCGTAACTTTTGACAGTAGATTTTTTACATGTGCTGCAAGTGAAAAGCAAAGTTGGGTGTGTGCTGGTTTTATATTTGTCTCCGGCTTTGGGTCTTGGAGAACCCCCATAACCTTTAGATATGCGAAACATCTGCCGAACTCCGTGCTTCAACCCGCCTTTTTTAGTTTTAGGCCTGGATTTGGTCTTCACTTGTTTGATTTGCTGGAGTGTGTGTTTCTTGCACTTCTGGCAATATGTCTTCGCTTGTTTTGGAAATTTCATCTTTTTCTTCGTTGCTATCCTCTGATTTTACTAATTCGACTTTATTTTTGCTCATTAAAAGGTTTGCGATTCCTTCCGGAAGCTCTGCTTCCTCACTGACGGAATATGGACCATAGCTTTTTAAGTCTTCGGCTACGAAGGACTCGACTCCTTCCAAGAATCTGACTTTTACTGTCTTAATTGGTTCAGCAACGTCATCTGGTTCCAAACTCTCAACTGGTGTTGGTTCTTCTTCCTCAATTTTTGGGTCGGCGATGGAATCTTGCCCAGGTTCCAAAAGTTTGAAAAATGCGTCTCGATTTTGAGGTATTATTTGTGTTAACAGATTATAAAATTCTATTTCGTGAGTAAGCATATTTGTAGTGTCTTTAACCAAAGTTCCCCCACGAACACTGAAAACTGCTCTGCTTATTATCTTCTTTTCACGAAATTCATATAAATCTTTGAGTGCTCTTAAGGCATTATCTATCTCTATTTGAATAACTACTCTCTTTTGGGAGCTAAAAATCTGTGTAGACTCTTCCTGCTTGTCTAGAAGTCTTTGCTTATCTTGTAGGTATTTGCTTATCTTGCTTAAATCTTCGTTGCTTATACTCTGAAGCTCTGAGTTGAATTTTTCAGAGTGCAGCATATCATAAATATTGTCATATGTGAAGACTTCATCTGTCATAAATCTTATCTGTATAATCTGTTTTAAGTATATTTATAGAATTTAAGATATAGCTTCTACTGCTTACTTCTAACTTTCCTTACTGCATAAGAAACAGGATTCTTATGGTCTTTACAAGTTCCTCCAGATAGTCCGATGCTATAATAGAAGTCTCCGCAATTTGGTGGCGGGAACTTCTTATGTTGGCGTCTTTGCCAACTTAATTGGCTTCTTACATATCCTTCTTTAAGTGGTGGAGAATTTGTTGAGTTCCACTCTCTGACTTTTTCCTCTATTTCATCCATGGACCAGTTCATCATCCTCAAAAAGTTGATCAGAGCAAATAGGGCTCGTTTTCTTCCGTCGGGCATCCCTCCTTTTAGTATGAAATTAATACATGGCGGAAAGAACTTCTCTGATATTCTGCCCTCGATCTCCTCATACTCTTTTTTGCCAGTCTTCTCTGGACCGGTTTCGCTCCAATCCAATGACTGGATTAGTAATTGACGTCCATCATCGTCACCGATTAAATCTGAATTAAAGAATATGTCTTTTACATCTTTTATTTTGCTTACATGCGCATCCTCTTTTTTAAATTTCAGAATTTTATCTGGCTTAATGGGTAAAGAAACAAGCCAGGTCTTTTCATGTAAACTGTATGGTGCACGTATCAAATGTCTTACAGAACTTAGCTGAATATCGACTCCACTAAGTGCAGAAAAATCAACTTCTGAGTTTTTGGAGTTCTCTTTTCCAAGTGTCTTTAATATGTTTTTAACGTCACCTTCATATCTTAACACTCTTTCTTTTATTTGCTCCTGCGTAAAATCCTTTAGATAAGATATAATTGCTGCTGCTGCAACAGGGAACAGATCTTTGAAATCTTTTTTACCGACTTTAGATGGAAAAACTTCTCCAAGCACACCTATATGCCATCCTCTATTCCCAGAAAATTTGACACTAGGATTTTTTATTCCGTGGAACTTGAGGGCCTCAACTATGACATCTGCGGCAATCCGTGAGTAATCAAATATAGGACAGTCGATGTCTATAACTAAGTCCCAATTATTTCGGAGGTCAGTAATCTCTCTATCAGTAATATCTGACTTCAAACTCATCGGGTTGCTCCACCTTTCTTCAGATATGTGGAAAGAGGTCGCACCTTGTCTTGCAAGAGATTTTACATCAGTAGGAAATTGAAGTATTGCCGGTCTTTTACCATATCCCCCTTGCCTATATATATGGGCCACCTCTCTGTCTTGCCCAACTCTAACTAATTCTGTGGCGACATCTCGTCTAGAATACCAAGTAATTACTTCAGACTGCCTCATACTTGGCCTATATTGCTAAAAGTTATAAGGGTTTATTTGATGTTCCAGTACTTTCTGAGCTGAGTCAAGGTCATGGTGTTGATAATGTCTTTTTTTTCAGCCCACCCTCTTCTGGCTTGGGATACTCCAAAACGCATTTGATTAAGCTGTTCTGCTGTATGTGCGTCTGTCCCAAGTGTAAGTTTTACTCCACGTTCCACAGCTTTTTTAATGTGTACATCTTTTAAATCTAGCCTGTGCATGGATGAGTTTATTTCCAAGGCTGTCTTTGTATCTTTTGCCAGTTGACATAAATAATCTATATCTACAGCATAAGGTTTGCGTTCGTGTATAATTCTTCCAGTTGGATGCCCAAGAATTTTTACATGTTTGTTTTCCAAAGCAGATTCAATTCTTTTCATTATCTTGCTTTGGGACTGCTTGAAACCAGAGTGTATGGAAACCAAAACGATGTCTAGTTTTTTTAGAAGTTCGTCATGATAATCAAGTGACCCATTGGCAAGTATGTCAACTTCAGCACTTTTGAATATTTTAATTCCACTGACTTTTTTATTTACTTTACTGATTTCTTTTATCTGTTTAAGAATGCGTTTTTCGTCCATTCCATTTGCAATCCTTGTTGATTTTGAGTGGTCCGTAATTGATATATATTTGTACCTAAGTTTTTTTGCAGCCAGAGCCATACCTTCTATTGTGTTTCTTCCATCGCTCCATTTTGTGTGCATTTGAAAATCTCCTTTAATATCTTTGAGATTCACAAGTTTAGGCAATTTACCTTTTAGAGCAGCTTCAATTTCTCCAGAGTTAGTACGTATTTCTGGAGGTATGTACGGCATCCCGAGCCTTTTGTATATATCTTCTTCTGTCCTCGCTGCAACTAATCTGTTTGTTTTTCTATTGACTAAACCATATTCTGAGAGTTTGTATCCTTTTTTAATTGCAATTTTTCTAGTTTCTACATTGTGTATTTTGTCCCCCGTAAAATATTGCAGGGCCGCTCCAAAACTTTTATCTTCCAAAACTCTTAGATCACATTGTATTCCATTTTTTAGAACTATTGCACTTTTTGTTGGACCTTTTACTAGAACTTTTCTGACTTCTGGCATTGAAGTAAAGGCAGCCACAACTTTCTCAGCGTTATTAGAAGTTGCAAGAATGTCTATGTCTCCAATGGTTTCTTTCCATCTTCGGATAGATCCTGCAATCTCAACTCTCTTAACTCCTGGAACTTTTTTTAGACGCTCTGCTATCTCTTCGGCGACCGGTCTTACATGGCCAACAAGAGTGCGTTTCCCAGCCAAATGAAACATCCCTATCCCAGATAGGATTTCCTGCTCGGACTTTGGTCCGAAACCTGGGAGCTTTTGGACCTTGCCCGCTTTTGCCGCGCGTTCTAAACTACGAATGTTCTTTATTTTTAATTTATTATACAGCACCTTGACTTTCTTAGGACCCAAAGATTGTATTCTTATCATATCCATTAGGCCCGAAGGTATCTTCTTTTTCAGAACTTCGTAGTCTTTAATCTTTCCAGTTTCTAGAAATTCAATTATTTTTAAGGCTGTAGATTGGCCCACACCAGAAATTTTGCGTATGCCGACTATCCCTTGATCCCTGTATATATCTCCAACATCCTCTGGCAGAGCCTCAATTGCTCGAGCAGCGGTTTGGAGCGCTCTGGGCTTCCACTGAACATCAAGTATCTCCAATATGTCGGCCATTTCATAAAATATGGCTGCAATAACTTGGTTATTCATGGTAAAAATATAATGGTCTGCTTAATTAAGTTTTTGTTGAGTTTGTCGAAAGCAATTTAAGTTTACCTTACTAAATTTAGACATGGGACAGGAGCAAACTGAAGATATTGCTGGTACTAATGCTAGACGTATACGCTCGAGAGACATACCTATTGATGAGTGGGAAGTTGAAAGAAGTAGTATAGAATTTGTTAGGCAGAGGTACAGGACGAAAGATGCTGTTTTTAAATTACAAGGTGAGACAGAAGCATTCGCGTTGAGATTATACTCTCCACAAAAAGAACTAGATGCAGTTCTTTATGAGCATAAAGTTATGGAGGAATATAATAATATAATACCTTTAGCGAAACCTATTCTTACAAAGACTGGTGAGACTCTTGCTGAAGACAATAGGGGAAGGTACTGGTCGTTATCTCCTTGGATAAAAGGAGTGCACCCTGAAAATGAAGATAGGGAAGTAATTGGACGTTGTGCTAGCATACTAGCTAGAATTCATAAAGGACCAGTGATAACACCACCCGAAGGTTACGTAACTAGTGTTGCTGGAGAAATAGGGAAAGCTTGTCCTGGAATGGGTTTAGAACAAGCACTTAATGTACTAAACTCCTATATTAAACCTAGACACACACATTTACTAGATAAATTTACTTCTTCAGATTTCACTTTGGACGAGCCAACCGTTCAGATACATGGGGACTTTCAAAATATGAATATTATATTTGGCAAGCGGACGGAAACGGTAATTGATTGGGAACGTTCACGTCCCGGAGAAGCCAGTTATGACGTCGCGTGGGGAGCTTTCCATATAAGCAAACTTCCTAAATACCGCAATCTATTCATTGAAACATATGCCGAAGAGATGGACATCTCAGTTGATGACTTACGTTATTCTACCCAAGAATCCATAAAAGCAAGATTGATTAGAAGCATATTGAATAAAGCTGATCACTTAAACTGTAATCCTAAGAACCAAAACGCTATTAACCATATTTTGAGATATGTAGCCAAGTTAGAAAATTTGGAAGATGGAAAGGAGATTTGGGTACAAGATTTTTAGCGCAACATTTAAAAACTCTACATTACGAGGCTAAGTATGGCAAGACAAGGTGATTATCCCCATCTATAGAATAGATATGTCTAGCCAGTTCTCTCGTGATTTAGGTGGTTATCCCCATAACGAGAGTTAAATGTGGCGAGGGTGGGGTAGTTTGGTTTATCCTCTCCGACTGTGGCTCGGAGGACCCGAGTTCAAATCTCGGCTCTCGCCCTTTATTTTCAGTATACTTTTATAGGAGGTTGAACTATGAAAACTATGGCTGGCGCGCCTAAAGGTATGAAGGATTTTCTTCCCGAAGAACAGATTATAAGAGAAGAATTGTTTGGAGTACTTAAGGAAGTGTTTGAGAGATATGGATTTTCTCCCCTTGAAACTCCTGCTATGGAGAACCTGGGTGTCCTTACTGCTAAAGGAGCCGGTGGTACTGAGATTGGAAAGGAAATTTACACTCTCAAAGATAGAGGAGGTCGAAAATTGGGTCTGAAGTTCGATCTTACGGTGCCCTTGGCTAGAGTTTTGGCTTCTAATACAAATATTCCTATACCTTTTAAACGATATCAAATAGATCGCGTCTGGAGGCAAGAGTTCGGAACTAGGACAAGAGAATTCTGGCAGTGTGATGCAGATACAGTGGGTGCCAGTTCCTCCAGGGCAGACGCAGAAATGCTTGCAATAGCACGAGATATTTTCAAAGAGCTTGGACTCAAAATCACAATTAAATATAATAGCCGCAAATTGATAGAAAACATTTTGACAAAAGTTGGTATCTCAAAAAGCAAGCAAATATCTATGATTACAGAAATAGACAAGCTCGAAAAAGGTAAGGGTAAAGTTCCATTGAAAGTTTTGAAAGCAATTAAATCTGCAAAAGTTTCTGATGATCCTGATTTGGCAGAATTGGCAAAAACCCTTAGAAAGTTTGGTGTAAAGGCTGAGTTTGACCCTACATTAGCCAGAGGATTGGAGTACTACACTGGAGCAATATTTGAAGTAGTTTCCAAAGATTACAAATACTCTCTTGCGGGAGGAGGTAGATATGATAATCTACTGAAAGTTTTGGGGGGCAGAGACTTGCCAGCAACAGGAATCAGCTTTGGACTTACCAGAATTTATGAATTAATTGTTAATCTAAAGAAAACAAAGCCAAGAAAGACTTTGACGAAAGTATATGTTGTTCCAATTGGTGCTGAATGTGGTAAAATTGTATCTGATCTTAGAAAGTCTGGAATTAACACAGATTCAGATCTTTTAGGTAGGTCTCCAAGTAAAAATCTTGCATATGTCAATAGGCTTGGAATTCCTTATGCACTAATAGTTGGTGAAAAAGAGATGTCTTTGGGCAAATATATATTGAAAGACATGAAAACAGGTAAGGAGCAAAGATTAAATAAGCAGCAGATTGTTAAAATATTAAGTTAAAATGGCAAAGAAAAGAGAGACACTTGAAGAACTCCCTGGACGTAAGGTTGACAAGCGCGTTTTAATGGATAAGAATGTTATGGAGTTTGAAGGTATAATATTTAACTATGATGAGATTAAAGGTGCTGCCGAGGATTGGTTTGGAAGTCATAAATATATTGTATCAAGTACTTCTGGGAGAGAAAGAGCTACTCCTTTAGGCAACGAAGTTATGTACAAATTGACCGCCATAAAACCTGCAGATAGATATTCTCGATATACAATAAAATTAGAGTGGATGATGAGAAGAGTAAATGATGTAAAGATGAAAGGGGTGGACAAGCCATTGAAAGTAGGTAATATACGTTTAAAGATTGATGCCCATATAGATAAGGATTATGAACACACTTTCGGAGGATCAAAATTCCAGCAATTCTTGAAGCATATGTATGAGAAATATGTTTATGAACGCACTTTATTTAGGCATGTAGTTCAGCTTTGGACTGAGAGCAACGCCATATACTCTTTGATTAAAAAAGAGACCACGAAATATGTTTAAATCCACTTTCTCTTCTTGAAGAAATAATACATTATAATTACAGAAAAGGCCATTAATCCTATTGAGAAAGGATATCCATAGAACCAATTTAATTCTGGCATGTTCCATGGTGACAACTCTGACCTGAAATTCATACCATAAATACTTGCAATCAGTGTAGGGACAAGTGCGAAGGAGGCAACTACTGTCAACTTTTTCATAACATCTCCTAATGCTGCGGACGCCGAAGATAGATCTGTTTCCATGATTATGCTCAAAACTTCAGAATATATCCCAGTGATATCAATAAGCTGTAGATTGTCGTTGTATATATCTCCAAAACCCAAAATATCTTTTTTGTTCAAATTAAATGCTCTCCCTTCTTTTATGGAGAGTAAAACTTCCCTGTTGGCTATTAATGATTTGTGAAAAAATATTAATGCCTTCTTTAATTTGAATATATCTTTTGTGTGGGTTGCAGTTGTTACTTTTATTGCTCTGCTTTCCAACTGTTCAAGACTATCACCTATATCTTCCAGTGCTCTGAAGTATACATTTGTAAATGTCTCAAGTAGAAAATGTATGAATCTTACAGGACTTTCAAGGTGTTTTGAGTCGGACTCCAAAACTTTCGATAAATCTACTAGTCCTCTTTTGTGTACAGTGATTATGGTATTTCCAACCAAGAAGATACCTACTGAGTTAGTATGGAATGTTTCTCCACGTGAAGCCGGAACTTTGTAAATGAGAAGTTGATAATCTTTGTTTTTGTGAACCCTTGCTCTTTCATGTTCATCTAAAGAGTCTTCAAGTTCCCCAAGAAATATGTTGTACTCTTTTGAGATTTTTCTGAGTTCTTCTTTCTTTGGAGCTTCGCAATCAAGCCAGACGAAACCGCTACGAACTTTAGCTCCCACTTCTATCCGTCTTGCTTTTGACTTACTCATATGTATGGCTTTAAGCATGATTTATCTTATTAATAATGTTATAAAACTAATGCGTTATATTGCGCTAGTAGTAAAATATATAATTTAGGAAGCTATTCTACATAAATTCCAGGTTTGCCGGGTCTTGCTTTCTTTGCCTTGCCTTCTGGGTCTATTTTCTTTGAGTCATTTGAGGCGAAAACCTGAACCTTCTTTCCGACACGATTGCTTAGCTCTTTAGAGTCATATATATTTAGTTCTGAAGGTATTACATATAGATACACTTTATTGCCCTTTCCACCTTTACTTTTAATTATCTTCAAAATTTTCATTACATCGGACACTGTCTTTTCTACAGCTTTTTCGGCCAGTTCTAGTTTCTTATCAATCTTCTTCGAATCGTAACTAGGCCAACTTTGCAAGCTTACGAAGTTCTTGTTCCCCATTTTTTCCCATAGCTCTTCTGTTATGTGTGGACAGAATGGGTGCAAAATCTTTATGAAAGACTCCAAATCTTTTTTACTGATCTCATCCTCGAATGAGTTTAGAAGAGATCTTAAATTTATTATTGCAAAATTGTATCTGAAGTTTTCAATGTCTTCTGTTACTTCCTTAATTGTTTTATTTATTTTACTCTCAACTCTTTTGCTTGACTTCCCAACTTTCACTTTCGAAAAGAAATCAAAGACTTTGTTTACAAATCTTAAGCTTCCCTCGACACCTTTATCACTCCAATTAAAGTCCTTGTCAGGTGAGGCATTAGATACTAAAAAGAACCTTAATGTATCAGCCCCGGTTTTTTTAGCTACAGATGACGGATCCATTACATTTCCTCTGGACTTGGACATAACATGGCCGTCTGAACTGTGTATAAGACCTTGACTGAATAGGGAGGTAAAGGGCTCGTTAATTTTAATAAAGCCCATATCACGTAGGGCTTTCGAAAAGAACCGCGCATATATCAAATGCATAGTTGCGTGTTCAGCTCCTCCAATGTATTGGTCAACAGGCATCCAATAATTTGATTTGTTTTTGTTAAACGGTGCTTTTTTGTTTTTATTATCTAGATACCTTAGTTGGTACCAGCTGCTGTCAAAGAAAGTGTCCATGGTGTCTGTCTCCCTTCTCGCTGCTGATTTACATTTTGGACACTTTGCGTTTACAAAACCTTTGTTACTCTCTAGAGGATTTCCTTTACCAAATACAACTTTATCTGGGAGTTTAACTGGCAGATCTTTTTCTGGAACTGGAACAACACCACAAGAGTCACAGTATATTATTGGTATTGGCGTTCCCCAGTATCTTTGTCTGGAAATTAGCCAGTCTCTAAGTTTGAACTGAACTGTTCTTTTACCGAGTTTTCTTTTGATTAGTTCATTTGTTATGGATTCTTTTGCTTTTTCGTTATTTACTCCATTAAACTTGCTAGAATTTACTAAATTACCTCTACCCACATAGGCCCGATTCTTTAAGTTTCCACCTTTAATGATTTGTTTGATTGGTATTTTGTATTTTTTTGCGAAATCGTAGTCTCTTTGATCATGTGCAGGTACAGCCATGACTATCCCGCTGCCATACTCAGCAACTACAAAATTTCCAGTGTAAATAGGTATTTTTTCATTGGTTAATGGGTGAATTGCGTAACTTCCTGTAAATGCGCCTTCTTTTTCTAGTGCGTCCGCTTTGCTTGTGGATTTAATCTTCTTCAAAAATTTCCCAACACTATTTTTTTGATTATCAGTTACTAATTCTTCAAGTTTTGGATGCTGCGCGGAGACAACCATAAATGTTACTCCAAATAGTGTATCTGGACGTGTTGTAAATACAGGCCAAACTTTTCCTTTGATTTTGAATTTTATTTCCGTGCCATAACTTTTTCCTATCCAATTCTTTTGCATAGCTTTTATTCTATTTGGCCACTTAAGTTTATCGACATCTCGCAGAAGCTCATTTGCGTATTTCGTTGTTTTGATGAACCATTGTTCTAATTGTTTTATTTCTACTTCTGTATTTTTGTGCCTCCAGCATTTTCCATTGTGGACTTGTTCGTTTGCTAAGACAGTGTTACATTTGGGACACCAATTAACGCTGGACTCTTTCCGGTATGCTAGGCCTTTCTTCAAGAATTGTAGGAAGATATATTGGTTCCACTTGTAGTATTCTGGTTCGCAAGTTGAGACTTTTCTGTTCCAGTCATAACTGAAGCCTAGCTCTTTTTGTTGCCTTACAAAGTTGTTAATGGCGTCGTTTGTGAATTTTTTTGGGTGTATCTTGCGTTGAATGGCAGCATTTTCTGCAGGTAACCCAAAAGAGTCGTATCCCATTGGGTAAAGAACGTTGAACCCATTCATTCTTTTGAAACGTGCATAAATATCTCCGATAGTGTAGTTGAACGCATGTCCCATGTGCAAACCTTCACCAGAAGGATAGGGGAACATCTCTAAAACATAGAACTTTTTTTTCTTTGGATTGGCTTTTACAGAGAATGCTTTCTTTTTCTCCCAAGCTTTCTGCCACTTCTTTTCAATCCGTGTAAAGTTAGGCATATGAGGTAGAGAATATTAGTATTTTTAAGTAAATCGGTTAAAGCTAAACTTTATAAAGCCAAATATTGAGATTTCTATGGGTCCGTAGCTCAGTTTGGATAGAGCACTAGCCTTCTAAGCTAGGGGTCGCGGGTTCAAATCCCGTCGGGCCCGCTTATCTAAAAAGTTTTGGATGGTGTTCTCTGAACAATTGGTATGCTTCAAAATATTGGGCTTTTAAATTTTCGGAGAATTGAGTAACATATGTTTTTGGAATTTTGACTTTTGCATAATTTCCTCGATGTACTTGGTTAGTAATTATGAGTCTACATGATCCTTCTTCAGTAGTATAAGTTCTTGCTCCCGACCAGTTTAATTTTCCAAATTCGTTTTTTGATGTTATTCTTCCATCATCGATTGATTCTGCTCCAAGAGTTTGACTAATTATCTTATCAAGTCTATCAGTGTCCAAGTTAGGAACACATACGTCGTTTTCTAATTCTATTTCAATAAGTTTTTTTGTTAGTCCCAATAGTAGCTAGATAAGTAACATAAGATTAAATATGTCTCAAATAGATCCTTCAGGAATCTCGCACTTGCAACGGCAAACGCCCCATTCTTGTACGTATGCCTTGTAATAATCTAGCCATTGTGAACGACATACATTTACGCAGTCATTTACACAAACGGAATTTTTTCCAATTTGATAGTACTGGAATATTTCGTAGTGATCATCTACTAGTTTCGCGTCTCCAGTTCTATTTATGAAATAAGTTACAATGTTTCCGTCTTGGTTGGGATATTCATCTGCAGTAAAAAGTCCCGAAATTTCTTCAAAATCAAACCCACTAAGATTCGTAGAACCTAAAACAATTAGGGCTAAAATTGCTAAAAAAGAAAATTTAACAGAGTTTTTTAATCTTCTTTTTTTAACATTAACCATAACAAAAAACAGCATGCCCAGTTTAAAAGTATTGTTATAGTTATATCTATACTTCGCTATAAAAACCTTTAAATAGATTACTGTTCAGTAGAAACTTATTCAATGTGTCAACACTTTGGAGTGTGAAAAAAGTGAATAAATTAAGAAAATCTTTGTTTGGGTTTTTAGTCTTATTAACATTTATTTTAAGTTTTGGAATTGTAAGTGCTGCATTGAGTGGAGGAAATGGTGCTTTACAAATTGATTCAAGTTCCTTAACAGTTTCAACTGCAGGTTCAGAAGTTGAACAAATTTCTGGTGAGCACGGCACAAGTGTTACTGGAACATTTACACTAGATGCTGTTGGGGCAGCTGTAACTGTGACTGGAATAACTCCAGCAACTCTATACTTAAATGGTGACGCAACTTCATTAAATTTCATACCTTCAACTGCTATTACTTTTACAGACTCATCTGGAACTGTAATTGGAGCAACCGGAGCATCTTTGGCCATAGCTTCAGGAGCAAGTGAAGTTATAACTTATACTGTTGTAATACCAAATCTTCAATACGCTGGAACTTACAAACTTGATACAACTGCAACAGCTGGAACAGCAATTGTTGCAACTGATGGAACAAACCCAGCTGGTTTTGATTTCGAAGTTACAGTAAATGAGAGCCATGTAGTTAGTATATCTGAAGCGTCACTTTCAAATTCAACTGTTCTTGGAAATTCCGCAACATATCAAATGACTCTTGAAAATACTGGAAACATTAATGAAACAGTTACATTTAACTTACCAGATTTAACTTTAAATTGGAAGAACTCTGAAAATCTTACGACTCCAGCAATTGGATCTGTAACAGTTAGTTCTAATTCAACACAAACAGTTTCTTTCACTATTAATTCAGATTCAACAAATGACAGGTATGGAGAATATTCTGGAACACTCACTATGACAGCAGGTACCATTACTGATACAGCATCTATTGAACTTGAGACACAGAGAGATACTGATGATGGCATAGCTAGACTGAGTAATTATAATGATATAGAAGATATGACTGGCGATGATTCTGAATGGAGGCCAGGAGATATAATTAGTATTCAAGATTTGGAAATGGAGAATACAGCATCAAGTTATATCCTTGAAGATTCAGAACTTGAAATCACACTTTATAAAGTTTCAAACGGAAAGAAGTACGCCGATTATGGAACTGATAAAACTGACATAGACGAAGATGATAATTTAGAAGACGATTATGAACTTCAAATACCTTATGATGCACCTGCTGGGAATTATATTCTTCAATTCTATATGGTTGGAGAGAATGAAAACAATTCCACTGAAAAACATACAGACTTAGTTTACTCAAATATAATCTCTGTCGAGAGAGATTCAAGGCATGTTGTTGTACAGAGCCTAGATTTCTCGAGCACAGATGTTTCTTGTGGTGATACAATAACTGCTACAGTAAAAGTTAGCAACATTGGAACCAGAGATCTTGACGAAGGTGACAGTGTAAGAGTTAAGTTTGAAGCAGGTGATTTTAGTGTTGACGAAACCACTAGTATAGATGATCTTAACGAAGATAAAACTAAGTCATTAACTTACACTATTCCTATCCCTACAGGAAAGGCTAGCGGGGTTTACTTGGTAACTGCAACTGTTGAATATGACAATGATGATAACGACGACGGAACTACTAAGACAGTTTCTCTAGATTTGGGAAACTGTACCACAGTTACAGAATCAACTCTTACTGGAACTTCATCTAGTTCAGGAAAAGCAGGAGAGGAAATCAGGTACGATTTAACAATTTCTAATACAGGTAGCGGGCCTGCTAGCTTTACTTTTGAGGTTGCCGGTGCAAGTGACTGGGCAACAACAAGAACGGAGCCGGCCGGAACGATAACACTGGATGCTGGGGCAACTTCTTCAGTAGTTGTATATCTCACTCCTAATCTAGAATCTAGTGGATCACACACTGCTACTGTAAATGTGAAGTCTGGCGGAACAACAATTGCTTCCAAGGCACTTGCTGCAGACGTTACATCTGGTAGAGTAACAATAACTACATTCACAAGTTCAACTTTGTCTGAACTTGGAACAGAAGCAGGTATGCTTTCAGCTTCTGTGGCATTGAATGTGATTCTTGTTGCGGCACTAATTACACTTGCTCATTTAGGCTGGTTTAGAAGGCCGCCTGTAAAAGGCAAGAAGGAAAGTAAAAAGTGAATATATCATGCTCGCTAAATGCGATAATACTAAAATATCGGAGGTAACAAATAACATGAAAAACTTGAAGCGAATGACATCAGGTCTTTTAGTGACACTGATGCTACTGATGACAATGATTATGCCGGCAGCTGCGGCAACAACAATCTTAATATCTAATGGAGATATTACAGATGAATCTACTGTACTGCCTATAGTGTTTACAATAACTAACGACGGCGCTACAGCTGTTACAGACACTTTAACTGTGACTGTTACAGACACTGATGGCTTAATCACTGGAAGTGTACCAACTACTGCAAACACTGTTGTTCAGGCACAGACATTTACTGTCGCTGCTGGAACAACTGAAGAAGTTACATATAATGTAGCCATTGTAGGTGGTAATGCTAACACAGCATATACTGTTGGTGTAAGCGCAGCCGGAACAACTGGCAACTTGGGCGCAGGTCCTTTCACTGCTACGCTTGAAGTAACACCAAGTGACGCTAGTCCTTCTGAAGTAGTTGATGGATTAGTTGACAACGTTGACGTTGAGAGAAATTATGCACCTGGAGACAGTGTAACTGTTGAGGTTGGCCTTGACAATTCACTAGCTACTAGCGCAGATTTCACAGATGTTAGTGTTGAAGCTTGGATTACAGACGCAAGCGGTGACAGAGTTGAAGATAGACAAGATAGCTCTGAGTTCAACCTTAACAATGATGAGGAAGAAACTCTAAGCTTTACTTTCGGACTTCCAAGCGATGCAGATGAAGGAATTTACACAATACATCTGTCCGTTGACTCTGACCAAGGAGTTCTAGACCTAGACTCATCTGAAACATTCGATGTTGAAAGAGCTGACCATAGCTTGTACTTCAATTCTGTTGCATTTGACTCAACAGCCAATGCAGGAGAATCTGTAGACTTTGCTGTAAGCTTATACAACAACGGACTGAACGATGAAGACAATGTCAGAACAAGCGTAACTGTTAGTGGTGTTGGTGTATCTCAGACTTCTGGCAACTATGTTGTAGAAGAAGACCAAGATACAATAAGGTACTTCACTTTGTCCCTTCCAAGCACAATGGGCACTGGTACTTACCAGATCACTCTGCATGCATGGAACGGCGATGTTGACGTGTCTGAGACATACGATCTTGTTGTAGCTGGTGTAGCTGCTCCCGCAGAAGCACCTGAGGAAGCTGATGATTCAGCATCCATAATAACTACAACTGTTGTTTCAGATTCTTCATCAGCACTTCTTGGATCACAATGGCCAGTAGTAGCAGTACTACTTGCAGTATTGGTCCTTTGGGTGTTAAGAAGAGAAGCACCGGTAAGAACAACAACACGACGCGGTAGAAAAAAGAAAGACGTTTACTACTAAGTAAACGTTGTTTCTCTTTTTTTTCTTTTTAATTTTAGAACTCTGTATGCTTGTTTATATGTTTTAAAGTAGATAAATATTTTTATATCAATCTTCAGAAGATTAACCTAAAATTAGTAATAACAAGGAGTAATAACTTTGTGGAGAACAGGGGTGCTTATATTGAAAAGAATGTTGATATTGCTGTTGGTTCTATTAATACCTAGCGTTGCTGCCGCAGAATTTGTAATTGGATCAAGCACCAATAATGTAGACGCTTGCGCTTCTGAAACTGCCGTAATAATTGTCACAACTACGAATACGGGAGATTCTTCCGATACTTATACTTTAACTCTTTCTGGGGATTCATTTGCTGTTGCAGCTCCAAGCGGCTTTGTTCTACAGCCCGGCCAGTCTAAAAATTCTTACATTTATATTACTGTTCCTAGTGATACTCTAAGCGGACAATATGCATTAACTGTGTCTGTTAGCTCAAATTCTGGCGGACAACAGACGCAATCTTACAGTTTAAACGTCGGAGACTGTCATTCTGTTAGTGTTATACCTGCTTCTTCAAGTTCTAATCTTTGCACGTGCACTTCTGGAACTATGGACGTTGCCGTACACAATACAGGAAAATGGACTGAGAATTTTAGACTTTCTCTTGCTGGAAATGCTGCCAAATGGGCAACTCTTAGTGAAGATATAGTGGCCCTTCAGAGCGGAGAATCAAAAGTTGTGACTCTTTCAGTTGAACCCACTTGCGGAGATACTGGAGATTTTGAGGCCACTGTTACGGCTGAATCTCTTAATAGCAATGCGGTTTCTTCCGCAACTGTAGATATTGGAGTAGATGGGTGCTACGATTTTGACTTTGCTCCAGTTGAGAATTACCTTTCCTTCTGTGACAATTCAGAGGCCAAAGTTCCTGTAAACATACAAAACAAGGGGACTATGAACAATGGATATGATATTGAAATTGACGGCCCGGACTGGGCTACTTTTGATAAAAAAAGAGTTGTAGTACATGCTGGAAAAGTTGAGACAACAAATTTGGTTCTTTTCCCAACTTTTGGAGTCACCGGAAACTTCCCTATGGCAATTACTGTAACATCTGAGCAAGGAGATTTGGAGCAAACAGAAAGCTTTACTGCAAATGTAATGTCTTGCAGGCAGGCCAGCTTCGAACTTTCACAAAACTATGATTTTATATGTGCAGGAACATCCAAATCATATGAAGCTTCTTTGCTTAATGCAGGACAATTCCAGGAAAGATACTCTGTTTCTGTAAGAGGACCTACTTGGGCAAAGCTTAATCAAAATTTTGTATCTCTTGACCCTGAAGAGTCGGCCATTATTAACCTAGACCTTGAGCCTTACTCATCTATAGCTCCAGGTACTTATACAATTATGGTTGAAGCCAAATCGCAAAATATTGGAAGAGCTTCTGATTCAGATACTCTAGAAATAAAGGTTCCAGATAGAGCTAGCTGTTTTGGTGTAACTCTTGACTCCGAAAATGATGAAGCCGAAATTGCAATAGGTGAAGGGGAGCTCATACCTATAATTGTAAACAATGTTGGATCATCTTCTGCAAAATATGAGCTTGAGGTTTCTGGAGACGGAGCAAAGCTCGCTCAGTTGAACCCTGGAGTTGTTGAACTTGAGGGAAGCGATGCAGAAACTTTATACTTACACTTGTCAGCACCTGATGACACATCGCTTGGAACATACAAAGTTGTTGTTTCAGCGAGAAACGCAGATGATAAAACCGTAACAGGTTCAGCTGTTATCTCTGTTGAGGTCGTTGAGTCAAAGGCCAGTGTATCATCAGAAGAAGTTACTTCCGAAATTACTGAAGGGATTGGAGGTATTGGGATAATTAGTAGATCTATGCAGTCCATTTCCTCCATCTTTTCAACCGGAGCTTCAGTAGCAAAGTCTGCAGTATCTCAATCTAAAGATGCCATTACTGATTACTGGCACATTGCTTTGATTATATTGGGTTCTATAATGTTCTTAATCGTTGTGTGGAGATATGGAATATTCAAGCGCTCTGAGGATGACTGGTTTGAAGATTTGGAGGATCTCTTCGCAGAAGAAGGATTTGATGAACCTAAAGTAGAAGAACCAAAGAAATCGCCCAAAGCTGAGCCTGAAGAAGAGAAGCAGCCGGGACTTTGGAGAAAGTTCACGGACTGGCTCACCGAAGAAGATGAAGATGATTTTGATTTCGAATATGAAGAGCCAAAGCCTTTAGAAAAGGAAAAAAAGGCAGGACTTTGGACACAATTCAAGGCCTGGTTAGAGGAAGAAGATACTCCTTCCAGGGAAGCCAAACCTAAGAAACCAGTAAAGAAACCAGTAAAGAAGCCAGCTAAATCTGCTAAAAAGAAGTCCGAAAGGACTTTGTGGCAGCGTATGACTGACTGGATGTTTGAAGAGGTTGAGGGACCTGCTAAGCCTGCTAAGAAACCAGCAAAGAAGGATAAAAAAGGACTGTGGCAGAAATTCGTAGATTGGTTATATGAGGAAGAGGAAGCACCAAAGAAACCAGCAAAAAAGAAGGCTAAGAAAGAAGAGTCTGCATGGCAGAAGTTCAAGGATTGGTTAGAAGAGGAAGACTAATCTTCCTTTTCCGTTAGTTTTTTAAAGGTACTATTTGAGTGAATTTTATGGTAGGTGATGTTGAACAATTTTCATCCAAACAGTTGTTTAGAGCTGCACAAATTAAAAGAATTGATACGGAGAAACTATCTGGCCCCGTTAACCTGAGAACTGTAGTTCCTGCATATGTTGTTTTTCAAGGTTTAGAAGGATGGAAAGACTGGTTTATGAATGAAAGAAATCACAAAGATTCTGAAGGAAAGTATTTGCCTGAACTCCATATAACAAATGCGGCAGGAGTAAGGTTGATGAATCTCAGAGATCCAATTTATGATATGAGGGAAAATGATCCAAAGCACAGATTTAGAGCTCCGTATGTTTTGATTTTTGGGACTGATGAGGAGAATGGACTCGATGGAAAATTCTTAGTACATGGAACCTATCATCACAATTCAAAAGAGTACAGCGGAGGGCCTACATTCTATCACTCAGAGCCAGAACCTAAGGGTTTGGAGATTTTAATTAATCTTGAAGACGAGGAAGTTAGGGACAATTTTGTTGAAGTTCTAAGAAACAAAGGCAATCCCATGCCCTTTCCCGCAGAACTACACCAAGTTAGATGGGATACTGATTTTGACTGGTATTTGAATGGTTGGAGGAAATACAACAATGAAAAGTTTGAGCTGTTTGATGGTACTGAGCCTATTGAAAGTATGGAGAGGATAGGGAAAAGCGAAACTATAACACTCACAGACTTTACCCATATCAGCACGTTTAGATACAATTTAGAGAAGCTTAGGAAAACCCTTCAGTGTTCGTATGTGTCTAGAACCGACCCGTCAGATGAGAACTTCCTGTTCGAAACTATGAGAGATCTAAGGAAAGTTGGTTGCAAATTCAGGAGAAAGGAAGACAAGGCAATGCATGAATTTATGGTTGAGAGTGGTTATATAAAAGAGCCCGATTATGATGGTCTGGCCAAGTGGGACCATACTGTTCCACGCGGAAGACGCTAAACTTTGAATATCATTAGATCTTTAGAAATAGTGGTGTTTTTGAAAACACTTTTTGCTTCTTTTTCAATGTCTTTTAGAGATTTGTATCTTTGGCTGAAATGTGTAAGAACCAGTTTTTTTACTCCAGCCTTTTTTGCTAATCTGGCTGCCTGTTTGCTAGTCATATGATTTCTTTTCTTAGCCAATTCCTTTTCTTTGCTCGAAAAAGTGGATTCACATACAAACAAGTCTGAACCTTTTGCTAGAGTTGCTATTTTCTCTGTGTATTCAGAGTCCAAAACTAATGTAAACTTCTTTCCAAGTTGCAAGTAAGTCATATCTTTTGCTTTTATCTTCTTTCCTTTATGTGTTATGTCTTTCCCCTGCTGGAGCTTTTTAAGAATAGGATGTCCTTGGAGTCCAAGTTTTAGAACTTTGTTTTTGTGCAATCTTAATTTATCTTTTTCTTTGAATGAATATCCGAAGCAAGTTGTTGAATGTACAAGCTTTGTTGCCCAAATTTCAAACTTTTCAGTGCCGTAAATTTTCCCTGTGGTTTTTGGGTTAACTTCATGAACTACAACATCGCATTTTACTCTTATTTGAAAGCCTTGCATTAAGTAATCCATTCTTTTTTTGCTTCCAATTGGTCCCCAAATATGTATTGGTTTCGTTCTTCCATGTAAGCCCAAGGTCTGTAATAAGCCTGGTATTCCCAGAACATGATCTCCGTGCCAGTGGGTCACGAAGATGTTATCTATCTTCATCGGGCTTTCTCCAGCCAATATTAACTGCCTTTGAGTTCCTTCTCCGCAATCAAACAGCAAACTTTTCCCTTCATATTTTAGCAAAACCGCCGAGTGATTTCTTTCCTTTGTCGGAGTTGCGGAAGAAGTACCCAGTACGACAACTTCCATGATTATGGTAAACTTTTAAAGCTATTAAAAACTTACCAATATAGGGAAACTTAAAGTTTGAAGCAGAGATGTTTCGGCTGGTTTCTCACACCAATTATGGTGTCAAAAAAGAAATCTTCGACCCCGGCAAAAGGATATTTGGTCGGAGACAAAGCAGTGGTCGAGAACGAAGAGTATGTCCTAGCTCTGCCTCTCTATTCTGAAAGGCAATTTGGAGAGAAGCATGGCGTTAAGAAGCTTAGGTTGGAGTTTTCTTTGACTGAGGCCCTGTATTTAATAGAACGCGACAAACTTGTAGTGTATTCCTCTCCAAAAGGTAGGAAGCCGTTAACAGTTGCAGGTTTTGTAAGAATCGCTTCTAAAAAAGAGAGCAAGTTTTGGACACGCTATAGAGTATACAGAGAACTTAGAACTCGAGGATATATTGTTAAAACAGCATTAAAGTTCGGGGCAGATTTCAGAGTTTACAGCCGTGGGGCTAAGCGTGGGAAAACTCACGCAAAGTGGATTCTCTTTGCTACGAATGAGAATGATAATTTTACCTGGCGCGAATTTTCTGCAATGAACAGGGTAGCCCACAGCACAAAGAAGAATCTTATGATTGGTGTGGTGGATGACGAGGGAGACGTTACATACTGGACTGTTGCGTGGAAGAAACCCTAAACTTTTAATAGAAACAATACATTCTTCCATCCATGGATAAGAAGACCATCCTGAAGCTTATGCTTTTTCTGTCCTTAATTGGACTGATTACCGCAGGTTATCAGACTTATGAACACTATTTTCTTGAGACAAGTATATGCGACTTTACAGAGTCCTTTTCCTGTTCTGCTGTAACAGAATCTATCTATGGAGAGTTCCCGTTCGGCTCCGGAATCGCTACAGCTTTTTACGGAGTAATTTGGTTCATAGCTTTGATGTGGCTTCTTGGCAGAGAAATTAAAGGTAAGAGGTTCAAAGATCAGGAGTTTTACATATTCTCTTGGCTATCTGTAGGAATACTTTCAGTTATTTATTTACTTACTGTAGAACTTTACTTGCTTCCTTTGGAGATAGGGGAAATAGTAATCTGTCCGCTTTGCACAGTAGTTCATGTGGTGGTTGTGCTGCTTTTTATCATGAGTTTTGCACTGCTCAAAAGACCAATAAAGTCTTATTTGAAGGATGTGTTTTTGGAGGAGTAAATGGCTAAGTTAAATCCCAAACCATTTTTTGTATTGGCTGTAATTGCAGTTATAGCTGTTGGTGGATATTTCATTTTAGGTGGTGGTGAGGAAGAGGAGCAGTATTACGACTTTGCCTCTTGCCTTGCAGAGAAAAAAGTTACTGAGTATGGATTTGATGCCTGCCCAAATTGCCAGAAGCAAAAACACATTATTGGTGTGGATGCATTCAATCAAAACATAGACGATGCTGGAGTGTATGTTAGATGCAGACCTGAGAAAGATGCTACTGAACCAATAGGGGATCGTTTGGATAAAATAAGCATTCTTTCTGAGCATCAAGATAAAGTTACCGGGGAAACAACTCAAGGAGAGCTGTGTGTTTTAATGGTTAGCACTGGCACTCCGACTTGGGTTTATAATGATGAGCAGGTTGCTGGATGGATGACCATTCCAGAACTGGCTGAGTTGTCAGGATGTCCACTTCCTGAAGGATTTGGAGAGTGATTTAAATTCCTATACTTGATGGTTTAGTTAACTTGGATCAATTAACCTATCCAGTTATTATTGTTGGTGCAGCAATAGATTCTATCAACCCTTGTGCTATTGGGGTTCTTATATTCTTAATGGCTTACTTGCTTACAGTCTTCAAAGAAAAGAGGATGATGCTTCTTGGCGGAATTCTTTATACGGCTGCAGTCTATGTCACTTATTTTCTTGCAGGTTTAGGATTGTTGACTGCAATTCAAAACGTTTCGGTTGCATATTATTTTTACTGGATTGCGACATTTATTGCGTTTAGCGCGGGAACTATCGAAATAAAGGACTTTTTCTGGTATGGTAAGGGCTTTACTTTCCAGCTTTTCCCCGGGGGAGCCAAGCGCTTGAAGATTTGGGCCAATACAGTTAAGAGAATATCAAAGAAGTCCCCGACGACGGCTTTGCTTCTTACAATTCCAATAGGATTTGGAGCTGCAGCGGTTGAGTTACCTTGTACAGGACAGGTTTACCTGGCTATTTTGGCTTTGATGAGAGCGGCACCTACTTCGGAGTGGCTTCCATTACTGCTTCTTTACAACTTGATATTTGTAGCGCCTCTAATCATAATTACAGCTCTTATGTATGGAGGAACTTCAAGTAAGAGATTGGAAGCTTGGAGAAAGAAGAATAGAAAATTCATGAGGCTTTCAATTGGATTGTTCCTTTGGGCACTGGGAGCATTATTACTTTGGTATATATTCACAGAGCTAAGTTATGGACCATTCATTAGACCTTTGACTTTCTTGCTATTTACATCCCAAGTTTCAATCTTAGCTTATGCAGTGTATGTTGGGTTGTTTAAGAATCATAAGAAATGAAGGTAAATTATAAAAGTAAGTAAAGCAGAATTAAGATATGGTCCACCCTTTAGTTGGTATTCATGCTGCATTTGGTGAGTTGGGAGTTTTCGCTTTTTTGTGGGTTTTTGTAGAGCTACTTAACCCGACAGAGAAAAGAGTAAGAAGGGCCAAAATTGCTGCCTTTGTAGGTTTTATTATGTTGTTTCTGTCTTGGATTACTGGTGGATTTTACTACGTTAGTTTTTATGGCGTTGCTGTAAAACCTTTAATCAAAGCTGGTCCGGTTCCTTGGGCACACGCCATATTTACAGAGGTTAAAGAGCATGTATTCTTGTTCTTGCCATTCTTGTCAGTCCTCACTTTGGGTTTAATACACAAATATGACAGAGTCTTGACCCAGAGCAAGAAGATTAGGAACGCTGTTCTTATGATAAGTGGTCTTGTCATTTTGATCGGCTTCGCTATGGCTGGCATGGGCTATGTTATCTCAACTGGCGCAAGAGTTGCTTTGGAGGCAGGACTATGAAATTAAATATCAAAGCTCTCTCTCGCTCAACTTCTCTTACGATTATACTAATTGCTGTATTGACTATATATAGTGAATTGTCAAAACCCTTCAAAGAGCTACTTGCTAGTATTACAGGCCACCATTGGGTTACTAAGAGCGTTCTTTCTGTAGCATTCTTTATTCTAGTGTATTTTCTTCTTTCTAAACAAGATTCTGTAGATGTTGGAAGAGAATCACTTTATGTTGTTTGGGCTACAGTTTTGTCTGGATTGGTAATATCAGTCTTCTACGTCTGGCATTTCTTCGCTTAACCAAAAGTCTTTGATCCTGTGATAAATATCTACAATATCTGAGTGTTTATGTATTTGAGAGTAGTAAGTTACATCTTCAAAATCTATCTCTAAATAATAATTTGGATATTCTTCATTAACTCTTAATTCAATATCTTCACCGAATATTTTTCCTAAACGCTCTTTAAATTTGAAAGAATAGTTTGTACTGGTCTGTTGTCTAGGAGGCGTAATAATTGCTTGTCTGCGACCATCTAGATGTCTCTCCAAACCACTAATTTTTGGATTTCTCCACCAAATCTTGTTGTTGTCCCAGGTAGACTCGTCTTCAATAATAGTAACTCTAAGTGTTCCTGGAGCCTCACCTTTGTATATTTCACCCACAATAAACTAGAAATATACCCTTATTTAACAATTTGTTTAGAATTCTTTATCAAATTCAGGAAAATACTTTTTAATTACGGTCATGTCGAAGGATCTTAGAATCGCTTCCTTCGGTTCTCTTTTTAGAAGGAATTCAAAAGCTAATTTTACACATTCTTCTTTGCTTCTTCCCTTGCCTATTTGCTTCCAGTATTCGTCTGAGAAGCTTACTTTGTGATTTGTTTCAGAGCCATTTTCAGAAACGGTCACTAAAAAAGAGTCGGAATCTTCGGTTTCTACGATTATTTTCATTTTTCCTTCCTCATCTTTCTCTCAAGATTCCACTCTTCCTCTTCTTGCTTTTCTATCCAAGCCTTTTTTTCTAGTTCTTCCTTTATAGCTTTGTAATCTTCCGGATACTCTTCTTTTAGCCTTTCCAGAAATTCTTTTCCTTGCTTTGTGAGTGTACCATGCATCAAGTAGCTTTCCATTTGTGAAAGGTATCTAACGTGCTGCTCGTTGTAGCCCTCTTTTATTTTTTTAGCGACGTAATCTGTTAGAATCTCTCCCTGTTCCATTTTATTTCTTCATATGAATATCTCTCTGAGGGAAAGGTATTTCGATTTTTTCTTTGTTGAATCTTTTATGTAAGGCTTTAATGTATTTATGTATGACTTTTCCCCTGCTTTCTCTGTTTTTCACTTTTAAATTTACAGTGAAGGTAATCGCGCTGTCTGCGAATTCCCTAAATCTTAAAACTGGTTCATAATCATCAACTGCACCTTCAACTTTCTTTTGTATTTTCTTTGCTTCTTCTATTGCAACTTTCTCAACTTTCTCTAAGTTAGAATCATATGATACTCCACAAGCAACTCTTACAGTCATTTCCTTCCTAGGGGCGTCGTAGTTTTTGAATATTGCTTCAGCTATTTTAGAGTTAGGCATAATTACATGGTTGTTGTCCCAAGTTTTTAATCTAGTAGTTCTCCAACCAATATTCTTAACATAACCAGCAGTATTTGTATCAAGTTCTATGTAATCACCCAATCTCATAGGTCTATCTATTGTTATATACAGTGCAGAGAAAAGATTAGATAATGTATCTTTTAGAGCCAGTGCTATTCCTATCCCAGCTATACCTAATCCAGCTAAAAGTGGGGTAATCTCAATTCCAAATTGTTTTAGAATTGCTCCCAACGCAATAAGATATATTGAGAAGTTTATTACTTTCCTTAGAAAAGTGAATAATGTTCTATCTACTTTCCTTTTTAATTTATGTTGTAAATCTTCAGTGTACCATGTGAAGAATGCTTGTATTATTCTTGCAACTAGATATGCTACTGCAAATATCCAGAAAGAAGTGAATATTTGAATCAAACTTATTTGTCCTAAAGTTATTTCCCAACCAACATATTTTATGGCGAAGAAGAGACCCAATGTAAGTATCAGGAGTTGTATTGGGCGTTTTATATGTTCAATAATAAAATTATCAAGTTTAGTTCTAGTTTTCGCAGTAAAAACACTAGCTACCTTAAGAATCCGTCTAGTTAGGAGCGATAATATTATGGATCCTATTATAATTCCTAGTGAGATTACATATGGATTGCTGTGAAGCATGTTCTTAACTAAGTGGAGTAGTTTTTAAGAGTTTTGGAGTTACTTACTATTCTTAACTGCATCTAGAACTCGAATATCTGGAGATAAGACATAAACATGGTCTTTCTTAGATCTTAATGCTCTATACATTCTCTGTCTTAGTTCTCTTAGTGCTTTATCGTTATAGAAATCCCAGTAAATGTCCGGATGCGTTCTTCTTAGAACTTTCCAAAAGATACTATTAATATTTGGATAAGGATACTTTGTAAAAATTATTGAGTTACAAGTTTCTCCAGGAAAATCTAAACCACGAGTTGCCCTAGTACTGTATAAACAATTTGATACTCCTTTTTTGAATTGAGTTACGTTTCTACCGAGTTTGTCTTTGTACTGTTCTGATTTCATAGCTTCCATTGAAGGTACTTTCGCTCCAAACCTCATTTTTTCTTTCTCTGATGGTAAGTCAGCAAAAGCACTAACTTGAATTAATACAGGTCTCTTTGCTTCTACAATGCAATTATCTAAAGCACGAAGATATTGTTCTCTTCTTGCTCTCATATTTGTGTAATCACACTTGAATTCATTTCCAACTCTTTTTACTTCTGCTGAACCAGGATTTATTGGCTCTGCTTCTACAATTTCAAAGTTTTTAAATCCGAATAATTCTCTAAGAACTTTTTCTGAGTGTAGCGTTCCTGACATGAAGATTAGAACTTTGCTTTGATCTTTAATTTTCTTAAGTCTAGCAGCAATATCTGTACAAACCATATGTACATACAGTTCTTCTTCTCTCTTTGAATATGTTAGATGTACATCATCAATAACTTCTTTGAAGTCAATAGAAGCATCCAGAGCTTTATTTGCATCGGTTTTTAGACTGCTTGTTGAAATTTCATTCTTAACTTCACCAACAAATAATTTTAGCAATTCTTTAATTTTTGTTTCGTTTATGTTGTATATTTTGTTTTCGTCTACTCCAAGAATATTTTTGTTCTTCTCTTCGTTTCGAATTATCTCTAGCATTTTTTTAATAGTTTCCTTGCCTTCATCAGTAGTTATTGGAAGAAATCTTAAAGCCGAAGGTAGTTTGCTTAGGTTGATGGTCTTCTGCTGAAATAAACTGTCTAAGAATTCGTCTCCTTCGTCGAATATTTCAAGTTCAGTTGCTGGCTTTTTTTCAGTTATTATTTCTGATAAATACTTTGCTGAGTTGAAGACTAATACATCGGCTTTTGAATACGCTATGTATTGATCATAATATACACATCCTTTTTCTCTCCAGTAAAAAGATAGTTTCTTTCCGTTTGGTCCTTTGTACTCAATGCGCTTGTTATAATCTAAATTTAAGTCATATTCTGAATCATATATTGGACTCCAATATGGATTTGCTGGTGCGATCATGAGTCTTTTTAAGTTCCATATTTCTGGCATGAGTTTACCTTTGTTATTTGGATTCATATCAAAATATTGTTTTAATTTTTCATAGTTTTTTTCTTCTCTCAAATCAATATTTTCCGGAAGAATTGGACTAGAACATTTTTCTCCCGGTATGAAAAGAGACCAGTGATTTGCTTTACCTGTTAGGGTTGCTATTTTTAACTTTGTACCATCTGGTTTTGCTAAGTATTTTTTACTAGTGTAGTCTTCTTCGTACTGTATTTGAAGGTTTTTTGTAGGAACAACTATTGATGTCTTTCCTAGTAGTCTGGCTAGGTTAAGTGCAATTGCAGATTTTCCGGTTCCGCATGCTCCTTTTAGGAAAATAACTTTGGATCCTTCTTTTACTAGAGTGTGGATTTCTTCTATAACATCCTCTTGAGTTTTTCCATTTGAGAACGTTAGAGGTTCTTGTTCTTTCCCTCCAGAATAAAGGCTCCAGAATTTTCTACTTGGTTTGTCTAGTTTGACATCTTCTAGAAACTCCAAATGTTGGGTTTGTCTTTGCTTGGATTCTTCGCTGAAATCCTCTAAGCATAATGATTTCCCTTTGTTCATTCCAACTAAGTTTCCTTCTGGATCGAAAATAAGTTTCGTCATAGGACAGAATCATCAACTACGCTCATTTAAACATTTCGTACTTTAAGAGTTATTGAAGTGTTAATCCCAAAAAGCTAGGGTACTGTTCTGGCGTTTGGAGCACTTGCCGGAATGCCAATCATCTTTGGATTGTTTGGGTTTGTGATTGGAGCAGTTGTGTATAATTTGTTTGGGAAGTATTTTGATTTAAGAATTGATTTTGGATAAGAATAAGTAGATAGCAAAAAGAAAGAAAGCCACAAAAGACTCGTTGGACTCAAGCTGCAAGAAAGCTTAAAGAACAAAGGGTTGGTTCTAAGAAATAATTATTGACTATATTTTTGCTTTAAATCTAAATAAGTCTGCT
>CAYFNR010000003.1:0-72945 GCA_964344605.1 Candidatus Woesearchaeota archaeon
TCAAAAAAAGCCTGAATTCGAGTATATATTTTACTCCAATCTTCTTCATCCAAGTCTATATCTCCGTTAAAGAATATCTTCATGACAACACCCCTCGAATTCTTAAAGCCTCTTTCGTGATTCAAAGTCGGGAGCAGGAACATCAAATAATTGAACCTCTCCGATAGTTTTTTAAATGAATTAACTAGTTTAGTCTATGGGCCCGTAGCTCAGTCTGGTTAGAGCAACAGGCTTTTAACCTGTGTGTCGCGGGTTCAAATCCCGTCGGGCCCGCTTTGACACAACTCTTAAATAATTGGTGTTTCTAACTCAACTATGACTGCACGAGTTGAGTGTCCCAAATAGTATTAGAATAGTTCTCGCAGTCAATGTTCTAGGAGGTTTTAACTATGAGTAATGTAGGTGCCTTTATCTTAATACAGTCAAAAATAGGCTCTGAAAGAGACGTTTACAACAAGCTCCAAGAGTTGGATGAAGTTGAACACGTAAACGAACTCTTTGGTGAGTGGGATTTGATTGCAAAGATTGGCACAGATAGCACGGAGCACCTTGATGGATTCCTTTCTGATATTATACGGAAAATAGAAGGAGTCAAGCTTACTTCAACAATAATCATTTCGAGGTAAAGCTTAAGTAATAATAAATAGAAATAGGAACATGGTCAGTAGATACTGGGCAGACCAAGTAGCTCGTAGAGTTATAGAAACAAGAAGTAATAAGAAAAATTACACAATAGCTGCAGGAGTAACTCCAAGCGGGACAGTTCATATTGGGAATTTTAGAGAAATAATAACTTGTGATTTAGTGAAGAGAGCTCTGGAGTCCCAAGGAAAGAAAGTCAGATTCATATATTCGTGGGATGATTTTGATAGATTTAGAAAAATACCAGGCAATCTTCCAAAGAAAGAGCTTCTAAAAAGATATATTGGATTTCCAACAGCAGACGTTCCAGATCCGTTTGGTAAGTGTCACAAAAACTATGCAGAACATCTTGAGAAAGAATTAGAAGAAAGCCTAGTTCCGTTAAAGATGGACATAAAATTTATTTATCAAAATAAAATGTTCAAGAAGAATGTTTATGCAAATAACATTAAGATAGCCCTTGAGAAAAGAGCTACCATCAAAAAAATATTAGATAAGTATAGGAAAGAACCCCACCCAGAACCTTACTGGCCAGTTTTTATATTCTGCAGAAAATGTGGTTCAGACTTCACCAAGGTTCTTGATTGGGATGGAAAATATACTTTAACATATTCTTGTATAACTTGCAGGAAAGAGCATAAAACTAACTTCAAAACAGACAAGCCAGGAATTGTGAGTCTTCCCTGGAGAATTGACTGGCCAATGAGATGGGCTTATGAAAGTGTTGACTTTGAACCTGGAGGGAAAGAACATTCAACTCATGGAGGATCAAGAACTACAGCAGTAGAAGTAGTTCGCGAAATTTACGACAATAAACCTCCGGTGTATCAGATGTATGATTTTGTTATTATTAAAGGGGCTGGTGGTAAAATGTCCAGTTCACTAGGTAATGTACTCTCAATAGGAGATGTCCTAAGAGTTTACTCTCCAGAAGTTTTGAGATATATATTTGCAGGTACCAAACCAGTCAAAGAATTCTCATTCGATTTGGATGAAGACGTCCTAAAAATAGTCGAAGACTTTTATCAATGCGAGAGAATTTACTATGGATTAGAAAAAGCTAGTCCTCGAGATAAAGCTCATTGGTCAAGAGTTTATGAAATGTCTGTGATTCAAAAGCCAAGTAAGAACATTCCTATTCAACCAAGTTTTAGAAAGTGCTTGGAGTTAATTAACATTTACAGAACACCCAAAAAGGCACTTGCTTCCATCAAGAAACTAGAGAAAGTTTCTGGAAAAAGGAACTTAGAAAGATATGAAAATATGTTGCAAAATGCGAAGAATTGGCTGGAACTTACAAAGAATGAAAGATACATATTCTCAGTCAATAAGAAAGCTCCAAAGATTAGACTAAATAAGAATATGAAATCTGCAATTAAAAGTTTAGCAGACACCCTTGACACAAGTTTATCTGAAGACAAATTGAAGGTTAAAATTAATAATGCAATTAAGGAAAATGAAGTACAAGCTAGAGATTTCTATCAAACAATTTACAAGATTCTAATCAGCAAAACTTCTGGACCCAGATTAGCTCCGTTTATTTTGGCTATGGGTCAGAGAAAAGTCAGAAAATTACTTAGGACAAATCTTGCTTAAATCTATCTCAAAAACAACAGCTGGGACTTCTAACCCCCATTTCTGTAGAACATCTGGATGAATTTCACCAATCAAACCTACTCGTTTGCCATTTATTTTTATCTCACCAGATCTTCCTTGTATGAAACTAGGATAATCTCTCTCAGTCACAGAGTACTTCATTCCAAGAGATTTTACCAGGGCTTTCAAAACCTGCTTAGCCATTGTAAAGTTAACTCCCATTCCTGCATGAGCATAAGCAAGGGTCCTTACAGTGTCAGTTCCAGTCTCTGCCTTTGTGTTCAAAGTTACGCAATCTCCTACTTCAAATATCCTTTGCGGATACGCAACTTTTGTGTTTCTACTCAAAAATTCCATCATGGATGGAATCATCCAATTTCTTAAAGTTGACCAGTTGGAAGAAACGGGATTTTCAATCTCTATTACTCTCTCTTCTGGCAGGTTCATCTTTTCAAACAAATTTCTTTTGTTTGTTAGAGTAAAAGTCATAATTTCCTGGGCTACGAACCCTACCATTACTTCACGTACGAGTTTTGAAAAGTTTTGGAGCTTATCATACTCTCCCGAAGTCACAAGTTCCGGAATTTCAGGTTCAATTTTATTGTATCCATACGCAATTATTGCGTCCTCAATTATATCGATCGGGTGCATTATATCTTGTCTCCATTCTGGATATTTTATGTGAAGGTGTTCGGAATCATAATCTACATCGTATCTCGCTTTCTTCAAAAGCCGTGCCGCTTCAGCTGGCTTAAGATTTAAACCAGAAACTCTATTTATACTGTCAACAGATAGGACATAATCCTTCTCTGCAAAGACGGGTGTCATTACCTCCTTTCTGGACCGGTGGTTTATCAACGCAGACTCTATTTTTCCTCCACGATCTGCCATGGCCATAACCATAACTTTAAGTGCAGGTTCAACTTGCTTGTAATCAAAACCGGTTACCTCAATAAGAAGATTCTTGGTTTTTTTAGTAACTTTTCCACTGTAATCTGAATTGATTATTGGCGGCATGGAAAGAACTCTTTTCTTAGCATCTATGATCATAGGATACTCTTTATACTTCTTAACTAAATGTCCGTACTCTTGCCCTTTTGGATGTTTCTCAAGGATTTCAGCAGGAGTCAACCTGTCTTTGAACTCAAGCGGTATGAAAGCCGCTTTATGTGGCTTCACTGTTGTATAAAGAATTGGTGGAGTGATTCTGTCCAAATCATAGACTCCAATTGAGGCCCTGGCTCTTTTTCTGCCAAAAGTTCCCGCAACTTTTTCCTGCAACTGTATCATTTGCTGAAGAACTTCTTCCGTTATTTTTATATCTCTAATAACTGCGCATCCTATCACTGGACGGACTTTCTCAACCTTGCTAGTAACATTAACTCCGAATTTTCCCTTACTAACTTTGTATTTAGGAATACCATTTTCTTTAGTGTAGAAAGGTTTTATTGCACGGGCAATTCCCTCTGTACTCCACAGATCTGGACGGTTGCTGTCGGATATCTCTATTTTAATATTATCGCCATCAACTTCTTCAAGTTCCCCTTTTACATAATGAACTGCTTCACTTTCCAACTCTTCGACAGTAAATTTTCTACCAACAAGTTTTTCCAGATCTTCTTTAGACAATTCTATAGTTGGCATTATATTTGCTTCTCCTTTCTTAACCAACCCAAATCATAGCTAAACAAGTAACGAATGTCATCAATTCCTAACTTAGACATGGCCAATCTATCCATTCCAAGACCCCAAGCCATAACCGGCTCTTTAACTCCAAGAGCTTCTTTTAATTCTGGACGGAACAATCCTGCCCCCCCGAGTTCAACCCATCCAAGCTTAGGATGTTTTGCGAACAGCTCAACACTTGGCTCAGTAAATGGGAAGTAAGCTGGAGCTACGCGAATCTCCTCTGCACCAGCAAATTCCTTGGCAAACTGCTTCAGTATTCCAATCAATTTTCTAAATGTTAAATCTTTGTCAATAATTATTCCTTCTATTTGATTAAACTCAATTAAATGCGTGGCATCCAAAACATCTGGTCGATAACATCTGGCAGTTGCGAAATATCTCCCTGGGACTTCAACTCCTTTTGCAAGCCATCTGGCTGAAAGCGCTGTACCTTGGGAACGGGGCATGAGTTTGCCCGCTACTTTTGGATCCCATTTATACTGCCATCCAGTAGAACGCGTCTTTCCACCCTTCTCATGTGCACGCTTTACAGATGAAGATATTTTAGGCAACTTTCCATGCTTTGGATATTTCAGCGTGTAAGTGTCATGAATAGTTCTAGCGGGATGATTCTGAGGTTGGAACAAAGCATCGAAGTTCCAAAATTCCGTTTCGATTAGTGGGCCAGTCATCTCCTTGAAACCCATTTCTACGAGCTTCTCTCTAATCTTGTCAACGAACTGATTATAGGGCTGTTTTTTTCCAGGATAAATATCTGGGACTCTTGCAGATACATCGAATCGCCTGAAAGGCGCTTTTTCCCATTCCCTATTCTTGATTATATTGGGAGTTAGATTTCCAATTCTTCTTCCAGTTGGAAGGTAAGGTAGAATCTGCCTACCCATGGATGTAATTTTGAAATTTATCGTTTGCTTCTCCAAAGTCTTGATGACTTGCTTACGCTTTGACAGAGCAGCATAAGCTTTGAGTTCCTCATCGTTCAGTGTTGTGAGGTCTAATTCTCCTGCCTTGGCCACTTTAATCATGAGTTTACCTTCAGAAGTAAGCCTAACTCTTTTACCTGCCGAAGTTATGCTTACAATTCCACTATCAAATTTAACCAATCCACGTTTTTTGAGGTACCCAATCGCAAAGTGCAGTTCGTCTTTTGACAATTTCTGTGAAAGCTCCTCAACAGAAAGATCTTGTTTTTTAATTAGATTTAACAACTTAAGCTCAGGTAAAGTAGTCTTAATATACTTCTTTCCATGCCTATCAAGTACTACAACCTTCCTAGCTAAGCGTTTGGTTTCAATAAGCCCTTTATTTTCCAGCCACATGCCAGCACGCATGAACTCAACTTTAGAGAGACCTTTAAGACCTTCAATAATTTCCAAATGTGACTTTCCAAATCCACGCAGAACCACAATTTCAGCATCCTGCAAAGTCTCAGCTATTTTCTTAAGATCCATTAGAAAATTAATCCTCCTAAGTTATTTAATAGTTTTCTAGAATCGGCTAGAAGTGATTTACTGCTCAACAAAGGGGCAACCACATCCAAATGCCATAGCATTCTTAGAACATTGGAGCTTATAAAATCTTCGAAAAGTGGGCGAGCGCGGATTTGAACCGCGGACCTCTGCGTTATCAGCACAGCGCTCTAACCTGGCTGAGCTACCCGCCCATACATTTTGACTGTGAACTTGATTTAAAAATGTGTCTATTGTAATTTTACGCCCTTAAAGAAGTAAATAATAGTTTTAAGCATAAAATGTAATCAATACACATGGCTGAAGTTGAACTTAAGAGGAGTATTTCTTTTGGTGTTCTTGTCCTTTTGGCAATCAATGCTATAATTGGAACAGGTATATTCTTCGTCCCTGGAATTGCAGCAAAAATTGCTGGTCCTGCTTCTTTAATATCTTGGATAGGAGTCGCAATAATCGCTCTTTTAGTCGCCGCTTGCTTCGCCGAACTAGTTGGAATGTTTCCAAAAGCCGGAGGAGTATATGAATTTACCAAACAATCTTTTGGTGAATTTGGCGGGTTCATTGTTGGTTGGACTTCTTGGATGGTCGCGAACGTTACAATAGCTATGCTCGCAATCGGATCATTAGAATATTTAGGAATCTTTCTAGAATTCTCTTTAATTCAAAAGACCATCATTGCTTTGATTACTGTCGCCCTTATCAATGCTGTATCATTCAGAGGGATAGACCTATCAGTTAAAGTCCTTCTAATCTTTGCGATAGTCACTATATTGAGTCTTTGGACAATAATGAGTTGGGGTGTTTACTACTTCGATCTCTCTAAAATACAGTTCTTAGAAATTTTTCCAAAAGTATCTTTAGTCATAGCTATGCTCTACATCCTGGAAACTTTCTTTGGCTGGGAAACAGTCGCCAATTTGGCAGAGGAAACAAAAGATCCAGAAAGAGTTGTTCCAAGAGTTATGATGATTGGAACAATTGGTGTAATAATTCTTGCGGTTGGAGTCGTTACCATTGCTCTTGGATCGGTTCACTGGGAGACGCTTGCAAATTCCACATCTCCTTTGACTGATGTTGCGCAAGTTATTATGGGACCTATCGGAGCAAAAATAATGGCTATATTAATATTCTTAAATATTTTTGGGGGTGCAGCGGCTTGGATTATAACAACACCAAGGCTTATTTTCGCTTTAGCTAGAGATGGATTACTACCTAAATTCCTAAGCAAGATCCATCCAGTACACCGGACCCCATATGGCGCAATAATTGCTCAGGCAATTCTCTCGGGCTTAATAATTTTAACAGGTTCTTATCAGCTACTGCTCGAGCTAGTTTTGCCCTTGGCCATTTTCATGTATGCCATGGTTGTAGTTAGCGTCACAATTCTGAGATTCACAAAGCCAGAAGTCGTGAGAACTTTCAAAGTTCCGTTCGGCAAGGTCTTGCCCGTAGCGGTAGCACTAATACTTGTATTCCTAGCCGGAGCAATAGAATTCACGACAACAATAACTGCTGGAATGTTTGTGCTACTTGGAATCCCTCTCTACCTTCTGACTAGAGTTGAAACCAAGCCAGAAATTGCAAAGAAACTAATTGAATTTTCAAGTCCACTACAGCGACTAACCTATGGGTTTATCAGTGGAAAACATCACAAACACATCCTTAATTATTTTCAAGGTATGGAAGGTGGAAAAATTCTTAACATGGGCTGCAACGTTGGAGAGCTAAGTAAAGACTTAAGTAAAGTTGTAGGGCCACGCGGCCATGTTATCGCAACAGAAGTCTCAGAAAGAGACTTAAAGCAGGCAAATAAACTGGCAAGGAAAAATAATATTCAAAACATATTTTTTGTGTTGGAAGATTCAGAAAACAGGCACAACATCCATCAAAACGTTAAACATATACACGGGGCAACCTCTATAGGATTGCTTGGATATCTGACAGAACCAGGGAAGGTGCTACACGAATTAAACAAACGCATGGTTCCGGGAGGGAAAGTATACTTTATTGAATATGATAGAATATTCAAATTTTTACGTGCGAAAGACTGGCTAAAGTCGGATGAAAGTATAATCACAACATTTTCGAACTACGGATTCCAAGTGCAAGTTAAGAGGGAAAAAGGTTTACTCTGGAATTCAATCCATATAATTGGATGGAAATCACGGCATATTAAATGAGAAACCATTATAAATCTCCCTCTAAACATTAAACTATGAGAGATATAGGTA
Organism: Candidatus Woesearchaeota archaeon; assembly: GCA_964344605.1. Taxonomy (GTDB): domain Archaea; phylum Nanobdellota; class Nanobdellia; order UBA10117; family ARS21; genus CAYFNR01. Next base: position 7,628 of record CAYFNR010000003.1, read on the forward strand.
GACCGCCAGCGAATTATAGAGACACAGAATCTAAATGGCAGAAGTACTGGGAAAGAAATAAAATTTACAAATTTAATCCAAAGTCAAAAAAACCTCTGTACTCTATCGACACCCCTCCCCCAACAGTTTCGGGCCAAATGCACATCGGACACGCATTTTCGTATTCACAAACTGATTTTATAGCTAGGTTTCAGAGAATGTCTGGCAAGAATGTATTCTATCCTTTCGGAACTGACGACAATGGATTAGCTACAGAGAAACTTATACAAAAAGAAAAGAAGGTCTCTGCCAGCAAAATGGATAGGGATGCATTCATCAAATTATGTTTGTCTACACTCAAAGAATTAAGGCCTGGATTTGTACAAGACTGGAAAGATATTGGATTAAGTGCTGACTTCTCAATTAATTATTCAACAATAGATAATCATAGTAGAAAGATTGCTCAAAAAACCTTCTTGAATCTAGCAAAGAAAGGTTTGGTTTACAGAAAAGAATCTCCAGTTATGTGGGACACATCTTTTCAAACAGCAATTGCCCAAGCGGAGCTCGAAGGCGTAGAAAGAACTACTTTCATGAACGAAATAAAATTCAAAACAAGCGATGGCAAAGATCTAATAATTGCAACAACAAGACCTGAATTGTTGGGTGCATGTGTATCTGTAATGATTAATCCGGAAGACAAACGAGCGAAGAAACTCATTGGAAAAACAGCAACGACGCCACTTTATAATCACAAAGTTCCAATTATTGCAGACAATAAAGTAGACTTAGAAAAAGGTACAGGAATTTTAATGTGTTGTACCTTTGGAGACCAAGTTGATATGGAATGGTACAAAAAGTACAACCTTCCGCTAAAGATGATTATAACTTCCAATGGTAAAATGAACAAAGCATCTGGAAAATATTCTGGACTGAAAATAGTTGAAGCAAGGAAAAAAATAATTGAGGATCTAAAAAAGGCAGGGTTACTTTTTAAACAAACTAAACGAAAACAGATTGTTCAAGTTGGTGAAAGATCAAAAGAGCCGGTTGAAATAATTAATTCCACTCAATGGTATGTTAAATATTTAGATAAAAAATCAGATTTTCTAAAAGGGATGCGAGAACTGGATTGGCATCCAAAAAACATGTCTGTTAGATTAAAAAATTGGATAACTGGATTGAACTGGGACTGGTCCATAGCTAGGCAAAGAAAGTTTGGTGTGCCCATACCAGTGTGGTACGGTGAAGATGGTAAAGTTTACTACGCAGATAAATCTCAATTGCCTGTTGATCCTGTAAAAGATAGGCCAAAGTCGGCTCCCATAGGCTCAAAACTGACTCCCGAAAAAGACGTGTTTGACACGTGGTTCACCTCCGCAAGTTCGCCACACTTAGCTATAAATTTGGTGAAAAGTCCTAGCACACGCAAGAAATTATTTCCTATGAATCTTAGACCACAAGCACATGACATAATAAATTTCTGGCTTTTTTACACTCTCGCCAAAAGCAGGATTCTTCACAAAACAAATCCTTGGAAAGCCACCACCATTTCTGGCCATGTACAAGACCCTCATGGGAGAAAAATGTCTAAATCTTTGGGCAACATAATTGAGCCTTCTAAAATCCTAAATAAATTCAGCGCAGATGCATTGAGATATTTTTCTTCATCCAAAAAATTAGGTGAAGATGCTCCTTTCCAAGAAAAAGAGCTGGTCTCTGGAACGAAACTTATGAACAAAATATGGAACACAGCAAGATTTGTATTTATGAATATGGACTCAATGCCAAAAGCTAAACCAACAAAATTAGAACTGGAAGACAGATGGATACTTTCCAGACTGGACACAGCATACCAAAAATATATGTCTAACTTCAACAACTATGATTCAAGGGGGGCCAAACATGAAATCGAAATGTTCTTCTTACATGAATTCTGTGATTTCTATCTCGAAATGATTAAAAGCAGGATTTATGGAGATAATAAAAACAGTAAGTATGCTGCACTCTGGACAGCCCATAGAGTACTGTACAGCACATTACAGTTATTCTCTCCAATTCTATGCTTTACGACAGAAGATTTGTATCAAAATCTTTACAAGAAGGAAAAGAAGTTCAGTAGCATACACTTAACCGAATTTGAAAAGTTGGGCAAGAAAAATTCTGAAGCAGAAAGGCTCGGTAAGTTAGCATGTAGCATCATATCTGAAATTCGCCAATACAAGCAGAAAAAAGGTATAAGTTTGGGAGCTGAATTAGACACCTATAACTTGAAGAAAAAACCAAAGGATTGGAAGAAAATAGAAAACGTTGTTAAAAGAACCATGCGAATAAAAGAAGCAAGGTAACACACATTCTTGACATTTCCCAAAAGATTTATAACTCACATAAGAGAGATTAATTTATGGCAGAAAAACAACAGATGGCGGCGAAGCAGCGATTCCTGCTGCAGAAGCTGGTAAAAGAACTGGGCAAGTATCGAGCTAGACATACGGAACTTGTTTCGGTATACATACCGTTAGGTTTCGACATTAACAAAGTTATTTCTCAACTATCTCAGGAACAAAGCACCGCTAGAAACATTAAATCTACATCTACCAGAAAGAATGTTATAGACGCTCTTGAGAAGATGATTCGTGAACTAAAAGTAATTGGGAAAACTCCAAAAAATGGACTTGCGATATTCTCAGGAAATGTTGCGGAACGCGAAGGATCTTCTGATGTTCGTGTTTGGTCGGTAGAACCTCCGGCACCCTTAAAACTAAGATCTTACAAATGCGGACAAGCATTTCATCTTGAACCTCTTGGAGAACTTAGTGGAGAAGTTAATTCCTATGGGTTACTTGTCCTTGATAGAAGAGAAGCAGATATTGCCATTTTAAAAGGAAAGGCCATTATACCTGTCAAAAGTTTTAAGTCCGCAGTTCCAGGAAAAATGAAAGCCGGAGGGCAGTCTGCAGCAAGGTTCGCTAGAGTTACAGAAAACCTTGCAAAAGATTTTTTCAAGAAAGTAGGGAGTTATGTAAGTGAAGAATTTGAAAAAAAGCCCGAATTAAAAGGTATAATTGTTGCAGGTCCGGGTCCAACAAAAGAAAACTTTGTTAGGGGAAATTTCCTGGACAATAAAACAAAAGAAAGAGTTATTGGAGTGCTAAATATAGGATATACTGGAGAATTTGGACTTGAAGAGGCCGTTGAAAAATCCAGTGAATTGCTAGAAAAGGAAGAAGTGACAAAAGAAAAGAAAATTCTCGAGAAGCTCTTTAACATACTTGGATCAAACTCAAAAATGGTTGCCTATGGTGAAAAACAAGTAAAAAAAGCTTTGGAGCTAGGGGCCGTGGGCACGCTCATCATATCTGAAGATTTTGACGATAAAAAAGCTGAGGAATTCATAAACAAAGCTGAAGAAGGTGGGAGCAAATGGGTGATGGTATCGACATCTACTCGTGAAGGAGAACAGTTAGTTGGTCTTGGAAAAATTGGAGCTATTCTAAGATACAAGTTAGAGTAGTCTAACAAACCTTAAAAATTATACTTAACTAAAGTATGTATGTCTAAAGTTTCTTTAGCAGCGATGGAGAAAATTTTACGTGATGCTGGAGCTGAACGTGTAAGTAAAAGCGCGAAAGTGGAACTCGCTGTACTCATAGAAGAGTATGGAGAAAGAATTGGTAAAAAGTCCATACGCTTCGCCTTACATTCTGGCAGGAAAACAGTGACCGCAAAGGATATAGAACTAGCAAAAAAATCAGATTGAACGGTCTTTTTCTACGAAACTTATATAAATCTCTCGTTCCAAAACAAGGCATGGACGTCAATAAAGAAGAAATTGGCAAAGTTAAAGTTGGTCGCTATATTGTCGTAGAGGGAGCTGCATGTCAAATTGTCAACATACAAAAATCCTCTCCTGGAAAACACGGACACGCAAAGTACAGAATAGATGCTGTTGACTTAATTACCGGTTCAAAGAAAAATTTAATGCTAACAGGACACGCAAAAGTAGATGTACCAATAATTGGGAAAAAACCAGCACAAATTTTATCAGTCTCTGGTAACACAGCGTCCGTAATGGATATGGAAACATATGAAACTTTTGACTTGGAAATACCTTCTGAATTAGCTGAAAAAGTCAAGGCAAATTCAGACATTGTTTATTGGAATATTCTAGGAAAAAAAGTGATGAAAGAAGTTAAGAAATGAAAATCCCCGAAGCTGGCGCTAGATTATTTGAAAGAATATTTGTCTGCAGGAAATGTAAGTCTAAAATCAGGGCAAATCCTACAAAAGTAAGGGCAAACAAAATACACTGTAGAAAATGTGGTTATAATCAACTTAGAATAAAAACCAAAGAGAAAAAAGTTGTAAAGTGATCACTCCTCTTCTAAAGGATGCCCTTTGTATGGGCACAAACCTTTGTATTCTCTCCATAACAGCAATAATCTTGCTCCAAGATCTGTTAACTTCTTGGAGCGAATAGTATGGTCTTGCGTTAAAACAACACCATAATTGCGTTTAAAAACGGCCGCTACCCATCCACCTTTGTTGAAATCTTCACTCTCTAATCTCAAACGACGCGCCCTAGTATTAGATAAAACATATGTTGTACCGTCACTGACACAAATAAATCCATTTAAATAAGCAAATAACTCATTTTCGACGTCAGATCCAGTGAAAGCTTCCCCAGCAACTTCTTTGTCTACGGATCCGTATTTTTTTAGCAATGACGCCAAACTCTCACGTTCTTCTCTAGTTGACATCACATAAATTACCAACCTTAAACCTTTTAAAGCCTCTTTCTTACATAAGTTTATGGCTAAAACAGTACTTCCAAACGCAAATATAGGATTAATAGGTCACGTAGACCACGGCAAAACTACTTTGACCTCTGCCCTTTCTGGAAAGTGGACTGACACACATTCTGAGGAGCTCAAGCGCGGAATTACCATAAAACTAGGATATGCTGATATTAATATTAGGAAAACAAAGTCTGGAAAGTTTACTGTTGAAGAAAAAGAAGGTGGAAAGACAACAGTCCTTGTTAGGAAAATTTCTTTGGTTGACTCTCCTGGACACGAAACTTTGATGGCTGTAATGATATCTGGAGCTGCTATAATGGATGGAGCCATTCTATTAATTGCAGCAAACGAAGAGTGTCCTCAGCCACAGACAAGCGAACATTTAACGGCCCTAAAGATATTAGGTGTCAAGAACATTATAGTTGTCCAAAACAAAGTAGATTTGGTAAGCAAAGACGAAGCAAAAAAGAACTACAACCAGATTAAAGACTTCGTTAAAAAAACTCTTGGAGTTGAAGTACCAATAATACCAATTTCAGCCCAGAAAAGAATCAATTTGGACCTAGTTTTAGAGGCTATAAACGAGTTCTTCAAAGTCCCAAGCACATCTAAAGGCAATCCAGAACTTATGGTTGCAAGAAGCTTTGACATAAACAAGCCTGGAACCAAACTTGGAAAGTTGCACGGTGGAGTATTAGGTGGGGCAATTGTATCTGGAGAATTCAAGAAAGGCAGCGAAATAGAAATTCGGCCTGGATTGAAAGAGTATGGTAAGGATATCTGGAATCCAATTAAGACCAAAGTTGTTAGCATAGCTTCAGGTGGAGAGATAATTGATAAGAAAGGTCCTGGCGGTTCCGTGGCAGTTTCAACAACACTTGACCCATCTGTTACAAGTGGCGACTCTCTTGTTGGGAATTTAGTCGGGATACCTGGGAAATTACCTGAAGTTTTGCACAATTTGGAGCTTGATTTAAATTTATTTGATAATGTTATTGGTGTAAAGGAAGATATTAAAATTGAACCAGTAAAAATGAATGAACCACTTATGGTGAGTTCCGGAACGTCAACTACTTTAGGTATAACAACACAAATAGGGAAAAAAGCAAAGTTGAACTTGAAAAGGCCGATTTGTAACCACAAAGGATCGAAAGTCGCAATAAGTAGGAAAATTGGGGCAAGGTGGCATTTAATTGGTTATGGAATTATAAGCTAAAATCATAAGTTATTTATTCTTTGACTCCCTACAACTATTTATGGCAGCCAGAAAACGTTCTATAAAATCCGCCAAAAGAACTGCTAGGGCAAAACCTAAGAGAGTATCTGTCGCCAAAAGAACTACAGCCAAAAGAGCAAAAACTGCACGAAGAACTGTTGCAAGAAAACCAGTAAGAAAGACTAAGGCAACTAAAGCAAAAAGAACTGCGGTAGCCAAAAGAAAAATTGGTTACGTTTCGCATTACTTTGACAAGATTGGAGTAGCTGTAGTTGAGATTACGGGACGAATACAGAAGGGTGACCGTGTATCTGTTGAAGGTGCTACAACTAACTTCAAACAAAAAGTCTCATCTATGCAGCACGATCACACAAAAATAGAAAAAGCTGCACGTGGCAGATCAGTTGGATTGAGAGTAAACCATCGCGTTAGAAGGAAGGATATAGTCTATAAGATTGGTTAATTCTTCCTGGTCTTTATTCTTTTCCGAACAAATTAAAAGCGTTAGCTTTTCCAGAACATAATGGAATTTGAACTTGTTGGCGCTCCAATTGCTCTGTACAAGGAGTTTGATACTGGAGCTGAAAAGGGCGTCGAAGCAATTCGTAAGGAGCTAGGGACAGACTTTCCAGATCTAGATCTTAATGAATTAAGTCAGGAGAAAGCCAACAAAAAGATAAGGGAAAAGACCAAACAAGTACTCAAAACAGCAAAGAAACCTTTCTTCATCGGCGGAGATCACTCAATAACCTTGCCTATTCTGGAAGCTCAGACCATACCTTTCGATGTGTTTTGGTTTGACGCACACCTTGATGCTTATGATTTCTACAAACACAGATTAAGTCATGCCACAGTTTTAAGAAGGGTTTCTGAGCTCCCTAAATGCCGTAAGATATACTTAATTGGAAGCAGAGCAAGAGAGCTGGAGGAAAAAGAGTTTCTTAGGTCTTCAAAGAAGGTTGAGCTCATTAAACCATATCAAATAAAGAGAGTGCATTCTCCAAGATATTATGTTACAATTGATATCGACGTTTTAGACCCTAAAGACGCACCTGCAGTAGATCATCCCGAACCCAAAGGCATCAGAATAGACCGCTTACTGGAAGAAATTAAACGGTTGAAAAGGGGGAATTTAGTTGGGGCTGACTTGGTTGAGTTGGTTCCGGACAATGACAATTCTGGAATTACTGAAAAGAATGCAGTAAAAATAATAAAAGAAATATTAAAATAAGAAAAAGAAAGTGTTTACTTTCGCTTTCTCCAGTACCAAATAATTAGTCCAACACCTACAACTGTCAACACAGCATATAACCAACCCATACCTGGTGCCGGTGCTGCTGGTGCCTCTACTGCTTCTTCTTCGGCTGCAGCTTCTTCTCCCTCAGCTGGGGCAAGTGGAGCTTCTTCTCCTACTTCCACTTCATCTTCTTCCTCTACTACTGGAGCGGATACTCCACCGCCTCCTCCACCGCCTCCTCCGCCTCCGGAGGAACGAGTGACCGAGTAAGTGGAAGTCAATAGCGCCGAATTATTGGCCCAGTCTGTCATTGTACATGTTTCTTCGAATGTACCGGATCCAGAGGATGTCGGAGTAGTTGTGAAAGACTCACTTGGGTCTGTGTCAAAGTGATCTGAACTAGAACAGTCACACGTCACAGTCTGTCCTTGGTGTACCGTTGCTGGTGTACATGAAAAAGTTCCAGTCGGAGCTGTTTGGTCTACGCTCAAATTCAGTACTTCGTTTGCGAGTCCTGTTGTGCCATTTCTAAAGGTAAGGAAACTACCGTTCCTGTTTCCAACCGCGTCCGTAACATTCATTTCAAGTGTATAGTTGGAATCGTTGAAGGTAGTGTTTAGGCTGAAAGTAAAGGAGAAATTTCCAGTTGTGAACCCCGCTTGTTCAGATGCCGTCATATTAAACCAACTCCCATTCCATGTCTTGTTATACAATCTGAAAGACACATTGCCTATTCCAGCCGAGCCATTGTTGGTGGCTCCATTCATGGTTCCGTTCACTGCGCCTTTAGTAACCCAAGTGTGAGATACAGTTACATTGACTAAGAAGGAGGCATTGTACCTGTGCCCTGTAAATGGAGTAACTATGGACACAATTGGAGGTGTATTGTCGACGGTGAAGTTTGCTTGACTACCAGTAACTAAAGTGTCTGTAGAAGTGTCCATATTTATTGCGGAGATGTTGAGTGAGTAATTGCCGTCTTGAATTGTATAATTAGCACCAAGGACGACAGCAACACCAACAAGAGCGGCGCTGCTGTTGGAAGAAGTGTTCAAGGTTGCATTCCACAAATTTGTGTTGTTAACGGCACCCGCAGGGTCGAAAGAGTATATAGCAGATCCGCTACCATTGATTAAAGTCACGTTAGTCACGTTTACAGGAACGCCAAAGGCTACGCTAAAGGATATGTTCCTAGTCAGGAAAGCATTGTTAATTGACGTGTTTGCTCCATTCGCAAGCGCGGTCGTAGCTACCGGAGATGTATTAATAGAAGTAATAGACACAGCTGCAGCAGATACTGCTCCAAAAGACATTAGAAGTGTTAAAACCGCCAGAATCGAACCAAACCAAATCTTTTTTTGAGACATCTATATCGACCTAAGTTATGTAATTATCTTCTATAAAACGGCTGACATATATAAAAATTCTGACATTACTAAATAGGGGTTGCATAGATTTATAGTAAAAACAGCAGAAATACGTTCCAGCAAATAGTTTTTATATAATCTATTAAATAATACACCATGTCTTCCAACCGAAGCATACTCAACAAAGCTTTGAAGTATTCTGTCCCAAACACTTCTGAGTACCCTATGATCATAACTGATGGTAAAGGATCTTACCTCAAAGACGGAAATGGAAAATGGTACTTGGACTTTAACTCAAATGTCACAAGCTGTCCTCTTGGATACAGGCACCCAGAAATTACAAAAGTCCTAAAAAAATACGCTTCGTCCGGAGCACACAAAATTGCGGGACAGGATTTTTACACAAGAGAGGCATCCGACTTGGCAGAAGCTTTAGTTAGAATATCTCCAAACAAACTATCAAAAGTATTTTTAATCAACTCAGGAGCCGAAGCTGTCGAAAATGCAATCAAATTTGCCTACCGCAGATTCGGACCAAGATATGGCATTTCTTTCGAAAAAGGTTTTCATGGACGAACTCTTGGAGCTCTGACCTTCACCCACAGCAAAATCGTGCACAAGAAAAATTATCCTGAACTTCAGCACAAAGTTCTTGAATTCTGTACAAAAGATGATGATCCAAGAATCAATGAAATAGATCATGTTATTGAAAACGAAGGAAAACCTGCATTCATTATTTTAGAGGTCATGCAAGGTGAAGGGGGGTACAGGCCAGCAAGCAAAAAATTCGTCCAAAAACTCTACAGGGTTTCGAGGGCAAAAAATATTCCCCTAATCACTGACGAAGTCCAATCTGGAATTGGGAGAACTGGGAAATGGTGGGCCTTTGAACATTATGGAATTGAGCCGGACATTTTTACATCTGCGAAGGCGCTGCAAGTAGGGGCAACAATTTGCTCCGGGAAGTACTGTATTACCGAAAGTGGCTCTGTCTCTTCCACATGGGGGGGAGGACACAGAATTGATATGGCTGTTGGACTAAAAACAATTAAAATAATAAAAAAAGACAGGTTGCTTCAGCGAGCGACAAAGTTAGGGAATGAAACTATAAAAATTCTAAAAGATATGCAAAACAGATACCCTTCCATAGTAGACATTCGCGGGCTTGGATTCATGATTGGAGTCGAAATGAATACCATAAAAAACCGAAACAAAATAGTTCAAGAAGCCTTCAGAAAAAAACTCCTTCTGCTAGGATGTGGAGACAAGTCAATCAGGATAGTTCCACCCTTAAACATTTCAGAGAGAGATCTGAAGAAAGGTTTGGAAATTTTTGAGAGCTGCCTAAAAGTTTAAATAAAATATAAGACAGTTTAGACTATGGGAGATCTAGTTGATTATTACGGCACAGAATGTCCGCATTGTATAAAGATGATGCCACTAGTAAAAAAACTCGAAAAGGAACTTGGCGTTAAGGTCGAAAGAAAGGAAGTTTGGCACAATACTAAAAACGATGCTGAAATGAAAGCAATACCTGAGTTCGAACAGTGTGGCGGCGTTCCCTTCTTTTACAACAAAAAAACTAAGAAAGTTATATGTGGTGCCGCATCTTATGCCAAGCTAAAAGCATGGGCTCAAGGCAAATAAATACTAATTCATGGCAACAAGGAATGTTTCCTACCTAAACTCACGAGGGAAGAGAGTTAATGGTATTTTGACAACCCCTGATTCGGGAGAAAAATTTCCCTGTGTTGTCCTCTGTTCGCATTTCACTGGGTTCAAAGAACTCAAGCATTTGCATGCTATGTCAGAAAGTTTTGCCCAGAAAGGCATAGCTTCCCTGAGATTTGACTATTCTGATTGTATGGGAACTCTAGATGTAAGTTGCAATGATATGACTCTAACTGGATATGTTCTTGATTTAGTGTCCTCTTTGGACTTCTTGGATCGACAGCCAGAAATAGATTCTACTCGTTTAGGCGCAGCAGGTCATTCAATCGGAGCTGCAACAGCTATAATTGGAGCGTCCAGAGATTCCAGAATTAATGCCTTAGTCTCTGTGGCCGCTCTTGCCAAAGGTGAGTGGGAACCTTTATTCGATGACAACACAATCCGGGCGTGGAAAAGCAAAAAATACACTATATTTAACACGCCAAAGAAGGGAAACATAAAAATAGGCTACATATTTTATGAGAACCTCATGGAGTATGATGGCACAGAAGATGTCAAAAAAGTTGTAGTGCCTATTTGTTTCATACATGGATCTGCAGACAAACTTTTGCCCATAAAACACTCACAGGCCCTCCACAAAAACGCAAAGAACCCAAAAAAGCTGGAAAAGATTTCAGGAGCAGATCACCTTTTTACAAAACCGGAACACGAGAAGAAAATGATTGAAGTATGTACTAACTGGTTTGTAAAATACATTTGACAATATTTATATTGTTCAATTTACCATACAAGATCATGACTCTATTACTGGGAATTGAAGCATTCCATCTTCTGTCGAAGTATGATATTCCATGGGTCAAAACCATAAAAGTTGACAACACTGCAAGGCTAAAATCCATGAAACTACCTTTTTACATGAAAGCAATATCTACTAGAGCTGTACACAAAACTGAAGCAAAGGCAATTATCCTCATCAACAGCAGAAGTCAAATCGAAAAAGAATTCTCTCGCTTGAGAAAAATTGGACCAGTAATTGCTCAAGAGAAGTTTGATGGCGTCGAAATTCTAATTGGAGCTAAAACTGACGAGACTTTCGGAAAAGTAGTTGTGTGCGGTCTTGGTGGAATCTTTGTTGAAGTTGTAAAGGACGTTTCCTTTCGTGTAGCTCCCATCAAGAAGAAAGACGCTCATGAAATGATTCGTGAACTTAAAGCTTACAAAATCTTGAAAGGCTATAGGGGGAAGGGTGTAAATCTGGATGCCTTGGAAACAATTCTAGTTAACGTCAGCAAGCTCGCAGTAAAGGAGAACATTTCTGAGCTTGACATTAATCCTCTGATAATAGATAAAAACCGTGGCTATGCTGTGGACGCGAGAATAGTCTCTTAGACAACTTTACTTATTGCCTTCATGGCCCTGGAAGGTGTCGGATAAACTGGGACTCCATTTCTCTCCAATTTAAGAGTTATTTTTCTAGAGTAATCTGAACCTGCACCTATGCAGTAAAAAGGAGTTTTGTACTTCTTATTCAAACGAATTATCTCATCTGCTGCAGCTTCCCCCAATGTTGGAATCTGCCACAGAGCAATTATTACAATTGCGTCGTATTCATCGGCCTTAAGTGCCGCTTCCAGCGCTTTAGAATATCTTTCGGCAGTCGCGTCTCCACTCAAATCCATTGGATTTTCCAGAATGGTATATTCTGGGAAGTCTTTCAACTTCTTTGTTATATCCTTGGAAGGCAAAGGCAACTTCAAGCCATGTTCTGTCGCGGCATCGGCAGCCAAAATTCCAAATCCACCACCATCTGTCAAAATCAAGATTTTACTTCCCTTTGGAGTTGGCTGGAGATAAGCCTTTGCCACATCAAGCAAACTTTCCCAGTCCTCAACTTGCGCTGCGCCAATCTGTCTCAGAGCTCCAGAGTAAACTTCGTAGGATCCGGCAAGAGACCCAGTATGTGATTGAATTGCTCTACCAGTTTCTTCGTGCCTCCCTGCTTTCAAAAGAACCACTGGTTTCTTAGAATTTCTACAAGCAGACATAAACTTTGGCCCATCTTTTACCGATTCCACATATCCCACAATCACATCTGTTGACTTGTCTTTTGAAAGGAATTCTATCAAATCTGCTTCATTGACATCTATTGCGTTACCATAAGAGACAAACTTTGAAATGCCAATACTCTCATCTGCAAGAATGTCAAGTAAAATAGACCCAACTGCTCCAGATTGAGAAATTACACTTATCTTTCCCTTTCCAGGAAGTTTGAACCTTTCCAACGGCAAAAACACAGAGTTCGCATTTGAGAAAGCGTCGTATATCCCTAAACAGTTTGGTCCCACAACTCTCGTGCGACTTGCTTTCAAAATATCTTTTAAGTTTTGCTCAAGTTCAGTCTTTCCGATTTCGCTGAATCCACTGCTGATAATAACAACAGAAGATACCCCTTTCTCAACACAATCGCTAAGGACTTTCGGAACCACTGCAGCTGGAACTGCAACAACTGCATGGTCAATTTTCCCAGGATAATCCAAAACCGAAGAATAGCTCTTTTGTTTGAGGATTGTCTTTTCAGTCGGATTTATTGGGATTACTGTGCCTTTCCAACCATAAAGAAAATTTCTGAAGATCGTGGCTCCAATTTTATTTGGGGCCTTGGATACACCAATAACAGCTACAATTTTTGGGTTGAAAAATGTATTCAGGCTCATGATTTACTGTAGGCTTAAGTGTATAAAAGGTTTCTGAACAAATCCACATATTTATATATTTAGAACTATATTTTCTACAATATGCTTGAAGAGTACTCCCCTCTTGATATGTTTCAAATTCTTGACATATCTGGGAGAGTAATAAACAAAAAGCACGAGCCAAAACTTTCTAAAGAAGAACTTCTGCGTGCTTACAAGTATCTTATTCTAACCAGGATGGCTGATGATAAAGCACTGGCTCTCCAAAGAACAGGTAGGATGGGAACATATGCCGAAACCAAGGGAGAAGAAGCTGCGAGTGCCGGTCCAGCACTTGCTCTGGGCCCCAAAGACTGGGTTTTTCCATCTTACAGAGAACTCTGCATGGCACTCATGCGCGGTGTGCCCCTCAATGCACTGTACTCTTATTTCATGGGGAATGAAACTGGTTCGCAAATTCCGGACAATGTAAATTTCTTCACAATTTCCGTTCCAGTTGGAACCCAGATTCCACATGCAGTCGGAGTAGGCATGGCTTCCAATATTCTCAAAGACAAAATAGCAACTATGGTATATTTTGGAGATGGAGGAACGTCAGTGGGAGATTTTCACGAGTCCATGAACTTCGCTGGATTGTTTAAGGCACCGACGGTTTTCATTTGTAGGAACAACCAATACGCAATCTCACTCTCACGCAAAAAACAGACTGCGTCAAGAACAATTTCTCAGAAAGCCCTAGCCTATGGATTCCCTGGGATTTTAGTAGATGGAAATGATGTCCTTGCAATGTACGTTGCAGCAAAGTACGCGGTAGACAGGGCAAAATCAGGCAAAGGTCCCACTCTAATTGAGGCTTACACTTATCGATTAGGTAGACATACGACTGCAGACGATCCATCTCTTTACAGGTCAGAAAAAGAGGTCAAAGAATGGACAAAAAAAGATCCAATACCTAGGTTTGAGAAGTATCTAAGGGCAAAAAAAGTACTTACTCCAAAAATAGAAAAAGAAACAAAAGCTTGGGCTGAGAAGGAAATTGCTGAGGCCATAAAGAAAGCTGAAGAGACTCCCACCCCAACCATCGACCAACTTTTCGATTATATGTATGCCGAAGTCCCAACAAACTTAGAGGAACAAAAGGAGTATTTGAGGCGGTTTGTGTCTGAGGCTCCAGCCAAGGCAGGGCCTGAAGTTCAAAAGGAGGAAGTTGAAGAAAGTCCAGAGGGAGAAAATGCCTGAATTAAATATGGTCGAGGCCATCAACCAAGCACTCCATCAAGAGATGGAACGTGACAAAAGAGTTGTTTGCCTTGGTGAGGATGTTGGAAAAGAAGGTGGCGTATTTAGAGTAACTGCTGGTCTCCAGAAAAAATATGGAGAAGAGAGAGTTATGGATACTCCTTTAGCAGAGTCCGCCATAGTCGGCACATCTATTGGAATGGCTGCTTACGGACTTCGCCCCGTTGCTGAGATTCAATTTTCTGGATTTATTTATCCCGCATTTGACCAACTGGCAAGCCACGCAGGAAGAATTAGGAATCGTTCGCGTGGAAAATACAGCGCGCCGTTGGTTGTTAGGGTCCCTTGCAGCGGGGGAGTCAAAGCCCTGGATCATCACGCAGAAAGTTATGAAGCACTGTTCGCACATACTCCTGGCCTAAAAGTTGTTATGCCTTCAAGGCCTTATGATGCTAAAGGTCTTTTGATATCAGCAATTAGAGATCCTGATCCAGTAATATTTATGGAACCAAAGAGAGTATATCGGGCTCTGAAAGAAGAAGTTCCCGAAGAAATATACACTATACCTCTGGGAAAGGCAAATATAATAAAAGAGGGGACTGATTTTACTATTGTGTCCTGGGGAGCAATGGTAAAAACTGTCTTAGAAACACTCAGCAACTTAAATTATAATGCCGAAGTAATAGACTTGCGCACAATTTCTCCATGGGACAAAGAAGCAGTAATAAATTCTGTCAAAAAAACAGGACGTCTTGTAATTGTCAGCGAAGCAGTAAGAACGGGGAATTTCGCAAGCGAGATTATTGCTGAAGTCAACGACAAAGCTCTGCTTAATCTTGATGCTCCAGTTGAAAGAGTAACTGGCTTTGACATACCTTTCCCGCTGTTCAAATCGGAATTCAAAGTCCTCCCATCTGAAGAGAGAATAAAAGCAGCAATTGAGAAGGTGATGGACTACTAATGGTATACGAATTCAAGTTTCCGGACGTAGGTGAGGGAATAACGAAAGGAACAGTCGTAGCTTGGGCAGTTAAGGAAGGTAATTATGTTAAAGAGGACCAAACAATAGGTCAAATCGAGACCGACAAAGCCGTAGTTGACATGCCTAGCCCAAAAACCGGAACTATAGAAAAACTACACATCAAGGAAGGTGGTGAAGTCAAAGTTGGGGAAACCTTAGTATCAATTAAAGAGGAAGGAGGACCCTCAAAACCTCCTGAAGAGCCTGCCAAAAAAGGGGAAGAGGCGGTCGAAAAGAAGGGAAAGAAAAAACCAGCTCCAAGTGTTGTTGGTGAGTTAGAGGTAGCCGAGGAAAAGACTGCCTTATTTGGCCCTGCACCCACAAAAACCGAAGAATCTCCAAAACCTTCTAAAGTGCTTGCCACGCCAAAAGTAAGACAGTTGGCCAAACAGAAAGGGATTGATATCTCTCAAGTTAGAGGGACTGGCCCAGAAGGTAGTGTTACAGAATCTGATTTAGGTGGAGCCCCAGCTGCCGCCGCGCCGGCTGGAGGACAAACCACATTCAAGTTATCAACTAAATCTGGAGACACAATTGAAATCAAAGCAACAGGTCTACAATCTGTAGACATCAAAGAAGGTAATTCAAACTCCACAACCTCTGAAGCTCCCATTAGAGAAAGTACAGAAAACTCGGACGAAGAACCAAAAGCCACCGTAAAAAAGAAGTACGATGATTATGGATATATTGAAAGAGTCCCATTCACGGGCGTAAGAAAAGCCATTGCAGAAAATCTTAGAAAGAGTATAGAAGGTGCAGTACACGTTACCGGAATGGAAGATATTGATGTGACAGAACTTATTGCCATACAAAAAAAGGACTCAAAAAAAGCTAATAAGAAGGGAGTTAAATTAACATTCTTGCCTTACATAACAAGAGCTGCCATTATTGCTTTAGAGAAAATTCCCATATTGAATGCATCGCTTGATGAAGAAAACGACGAGATAATTTTGAAGAAGTATTATAATATGGGCTACGCCGTAGCCACAGAAGCCGGGCTTATGGTTGTAGTTGTGAAGAGAGCAAGGCACAAAACGCTCTATCTGATTGCCAAAGAAATTCATGACCTCGCAAAAAAAGCAAGGGAAAGAAAAATTGATTTGCTTGACTTGAGGGGGAGCAGCTTTACAATAACAAATTATGGTTCAATTGGCGGCAACTACGCAACACCTATAATTAATCCAGGAGAATCTGCAATATTGGGCATTGGAAGAATCGAAAAGAAACCCGTTGTCGTCGGTAACAAAGTGAAAATAAGATATATCTTGCCAGTTAGCCTAACCTTTGACCACAGAATTGCTGATGGGGCAGATGCTGCATATTTTCTACAGTATTTGAGAGAAGAATTGGAACATCCAAAAGACTTACTCGAGTCTAAATGGCAAAAGAAGTTCAAAGATAAAAGTGAGATTTTTGACATCAGCTAACCAGATTTTTAATCATTTGAACAACTAGTTTAGAGGTTTTATCATTAACATCTCTTCTAGGATTAACTTCAACAAAATCGGCTGAAATAACTTTTGAAGAAGGAACAAGTTTCATCGCTGCCAATATTTCTTTTTTTGACAAGCCTCCTTCTGCTGGAGTTGAAACTCCTGGAGCATATTTTGGATCAACAGCATCCAAATCAACACTTAAATGAAAACCTTTTGTGCCATTACTTGCTATTTTTACAGCCCTTTTCATAACTTTCTCAACTCCCAATCTTTTCACTTTTTTACTTGGGAAAACCTTAATCCTGGACTTCCTCAAAAGTCTCTTCTCTTCCCTATCTAGATCTCTAATGCTAATCATGACGATATTCTTCGGGTTTACAACTCTGCCTGGAGTCAGCATTTTTGCCTCCGTTGCAAGTTCAGAAAGAACCATACCATGTATGTTTCCAGAGGGAGTTGTTCCAGGAGTATTGTAATCTCCATGCGCATCAAAATATATGATTCCAATTTTATTTCCTTTCGCAATCTCATTTATGTAGCATATCGTTATACTATGATCACCTCCCAAAACCACTGGGAAGTATTTATCAGAAAAACAATCTTTGTGCTTGGAAAGATTTAAGCAAGTCGTAGCTATGCTTGACAAGTGCTTCTTAGTAAGCTGGCCTTTTGTGTGCCGAGACGGCACCGGAACATTTCCAAAATCCACATAATCAACCTTCAACTTCCTCAGCGCAGGAAGTAGAAACTTGCGGATTCTATTCGGTGCATAGCGTGCTCCAACTACATTTGCTCCCAAATCAGAAGGTATTCCCAAAAGAGATAACTTTTTCTTAATCATCTTTCTCAGTGTACTTCTCCATATTATACTCAGTTGAAGGTAAATAACATATCCCAAACTTTTTCTTTCCGGAGCCAAACTTCTTTGGATTTGTGTAGAATTCTTTGTAAAGTCTTTTTGCCAATTTAATCTCATCGGAAGTAAAATCTTTTTTCACGAACGAGCCATTTCCTGGTAAGTTTCTATTAAATGCTCTAACCATCTTCTTTTCTTGTACTTGACGCATCTGTCTGAGCCAAAGATTCCCTTTATGTAGATCTTCCAAATTTTCTTCCGAAGCCTTTAGAGCCTGTGGCATATGTATATAGTCAAAGTTGTCAACCAAAACAGTCCCATGGTGTAAAAGTAAATTTTTGAACCTACGCTGAGCATCAAAAACTGAGTGCTTGTTATTCTCCATCCTTATAACTGGATGATTATCTTCTACTTTCAAATTCGAATGAAATCCCACATCTTGTAGGGCTTTTATTATCTTCAAATTTATGTCTTTGAGTAGATCTTTAGAATAATTTTGTGGAAGCAGTAATGAATATTGCATGTCATTTTTTCCAAGGTAAACACTTCCACCTCCAGTAGTTCGCATAGTTACATCAACACCAACTTGCTTACAAAAATCAGAATCTATTTCCGAAATATTCTGCATATATCCCAAAACAACAGATGGTTTAGAGAAGGAGTAAAGCTTCACAACTGGCTGTATTTCTTTTCCTTTCAACAAATCTTCTTTCCTTCTTAGAAAAAGCGCCTCCTCCAAAGCCAAATTCCAAGCTGCACTCGTCCGCTGGTGAGGGATGATCCTAACTTTCATCTTTCATTTGTGCCTTTTGCAACTTCCCTGAAAAGTCGACATACACTGTTTTAGTGTCGGAAAACTCATTTATTCCTTCTATGCCTGCTTCCTTAGTCCCCCCCGTTCCCTTTACTCCACCAAAAGGCAAGTGAACTTCTGAGCCGATGGTTGAACTATTAATATAAGTCAAGCCAGATTCAATGTCCCTCATAGCCCTAAATGCAATATCTACTTTTTTAGTGTATATGGATGATGATAATCCAAACTCAATGGAGTTTGCGGCCTTTATTGCCTCATCCAAACCGTTTACAGGTATTATGGCCAGCACAGGTCCAAAAATTTCTTCCTGGGAAATCTTTGCCGACGGTTTTACTTCAGTAAATATTGTTGGCTTATAGAAAAATCCCTTGTCTTTAATTGCACTACCTCCACAAAGCATCTTTCCTTCCTTTTTGCCAATTTTTACATAACTTTCAACTTTTTCTACGGCCGATTTGTTAATTAAAGGTCCAACTTCATATTTCAAACCACTTCCTATTTTCAATTTCGTTGTCCGTTCCACCAATCTTTTTTCAAACTCCTCTTTCACTTTTCGGTGCACTATAACTCTGGACGCAGCTGTACATCGTTGGCCTGTGGTTCCAAAGGCACCCCATAAAACTCCTTCCAAAGCCAGGTCCAAATCAGCATCATCCATAACTATTATTGGATTTTTGCCCCCCAGCTCAAGCCCAACTTTTTTCAGTCCAGCATTGGCCTTAATGAATTCTCCAGTGCTCTTGTTACCGGTAAAAGAAATTCCTCTCAAATCTTTGTGTTTAACCATTGGCACTCCAACGTCTCGGCCGGAACCAGTAATTAAGCTAATTACACCTTTGGGAACCCCAACCTTCTCGAAAACCTTAACAAACTCAATTGCAGTCAAAGGAGTGTCAGAGCTGGGTTTGAAGACGACGGAGTTCCCGCAAACTAAAGCGGGAGCCATCTTCCAAGCAGGTATTGCAATTGGGAAATTCCAAGGAGTTATGAGGCCCACGGGGCCAAGAGGCATACGGATAGTCATGGCGAATTTATCGCGAAGTTCAGACGTGGTCGTATGACCATAAAGTCGTCGGCCCTCTCCAGCCATGTACTCAAGAATATCAATAGCTTCCTGAACATCTGAGATCCCTTCAGAAATTTGCTTGCCCATCTCATTTGTAACAAACCTACCATATCTCCTCTTGTTCTGACGCAGATAATCGGCCGCTTTTTGCAAGTATCTTCCGCGCTCAGGAGGAGGAACCAAACGCCATTCTTCGTAAGCTTTTTGCGCAGCCTTCACAGCAAGATCGACGTCTCTTTTATCGCTCTTCTGAAAATTTCCAAGAGACTTTTCATTGGCAGGATTCAAGGACTTAAACGTTTCTCCCGTATGGCTCGAAACCCACTTACCCCCCATATAATTACCGTATGTCTTTACCATCTTCTTTTTATGAACATCTCAATCCTTCTCAACGCCTCCTCAATTAGTTTATAATCTGTAGCATAACTAAATCTAACAAAACCTTCTCCAAATTTGCCGAACTCAGTACCGGGTATACCTGCCACTTTAGCTTGATTCAAGAGCATGTCAGTAAAATCATAGCTTTTCTTTCCGTAGGCTTTTACATTAGAAAAAGCGTAGAATGCTCCTTTTGGCCTAACTGTCGGGAGGCCCACCTCATTCAAGCGGTTGACAATGAACTTACGTCGACGATCATATTCCTTCCTCATACGTTCTGTATGAATACTAGATAGTTGTAGGGCTTTAGTAGCCATCATTTGAGAAATCGTTGGAGAAGTTAAAGTTGTATAAATATGTGAGTCAGTCATGGACTTAATCAAATTCTTTGGGCCAGAAGTATAACCTAATCTGAAACCACACATTGCATAGCTCTTGGAAAAAGTGTGGAAAGTTACGGCATGGTCTTTCACTCCATTCAAAGAAGCAAAGGAAACGTGTTTTACATCGTCATATATCAAATGTTCATAAGCTTCATCGCTCAGAACATACATATCATTCTCCACCACAATGTCCGCAATTTCTTCCAAGGTTTTTTTCCTAATTATTCCCCCTGTTGGGTTTGATGGCGAATTCAGAATTAAAGCTGTGGTCTTTTTTGGAACAATTGCATCCCTAACATCATCTGGAATTATCTCCCACTTGTTTTCTTCCCTAAGCTCAACTGCCACAGGAAAACCGTTAATTAGCTCAACTGACGGAACATACGCTAGGAAACTAGGATTGGGAATGATCACCTGCTCTCCAACATCAACTGTGCAAAGTAAGGAAAGAAGAATGGCCTCTGTAGATCCAGTGGTAACGATTACATTTTCTGGTTTAGCATTGATTTTATTATCGCTTTTCAGTTTCTTAATAATCTCTTCTTTGAGTTCAGACCTGCCTTCTGGTGGAGAATAATGCGTTCCAACTCCTTTCTTCAAAAGTTTTGCACCGTAATCCAAAATCGGTTGTGGAGTTGGAAAATCCGGCTCACCTGGACCAAGAGAAATTATATCTTTAGACTCAACAGCTATTTTAAGCAATTTGCCGATTATTTGAGGAGGTAATTGGCTCTGCCTTTCGGAAATGTGAGTCATAAGAATAGGATGTATTTGTTTTATATAAAATATATGTTTGGCTAAACGGAAAGGATTTTAATTAATCAGTCACTCAAAGTAACATGAAAGATGTTAAGATTTTTCTGTTGCTCGTGGCAACTATTTTAGTAAGTGGATGTGTTGGCCAAACGCCAGCCTACAAACCAGCGGCACCTGAAGTCCCAGAAATAGAACATGAAATACCTGCGGCCGCACCAGGGGCACCAGCTCCTTCTACCAAAGAGTTTACAGTAAAAGCATCAGATTTTAAGTTTGAACCAGATAACCTGGCTGTTAATCAAGGAGATACAATAAAAATTACAGTAATGAACGAACAGGGATATCACAACCTTTTCATCGAAGGCTATAACCAAAGAACAGACATGGCTTCCGCTCCAGACTTGCAAAATTTGGAATTCGTTGCAGATCAATCTGGAACATTCGACTTTTGGTGCGAAGTTAGTGGACACAAAGCTTTAGGAATGGAAGGACAACTAGAAGTTAATTGATTATTTCTCAAGACGCATATGTATTAGTGTGCCTATTCCAAAAGATATCGAGAGAAGTATTAGTGACTGTGCGTCGTTGAAAAGATGCTGCTCGGTCATAGCCAGAAAAGTCCCATCTCCCCAAGCAGCAGCCCATGCAGCAAAAAGAGCTAATACTCCAACCATTGCAGTAATCAAAGAAATCCAGTGTAAAATTGGAGACCACTTAATCATATCAAAAAGTGATACCTATCATAGTAATAGTTTGCCAAAATTTTTATATGTTTGAAGTAAACAAGAGAAGTGGTAAAAAAAGAAAAGGGTTTGTGGGTTTGTGAGGCATGTGGTTTCAAATACAAAACAAAAGAATTAGCACAAAAATGTGAAGATTGGTGTATAGCTAATAAGAGCTGCAATTTAGAGATCACAAAAGACGCCGTAAAATGAAAAAAGTTCTCTTCGTTTGCCATGGAAATGTTGTGCGTAGCCAGATGGCTGAGGGATTTTACAATAAATTTGCAA
This sequence comes from Candidatus Woesearchaeota archaeon, assembly GCA_964344605.1. Classification (GTDB taxonomy): domain Archaea; phylum Nanobdellota; class Nanobdellia; order UBA10117; family ARS21; genus CAYFNR01. The sequence continues at coordinate 29,549 of CAYFNR010000003.1, forward strand.
AGAAAGGTAAGGCCACAAGCGCAGGAACACATTCCAGACTTGCAAACTTTGTATTTAAGCACCGTGCGGCTCGCACAGCAATTGAAGTTATGAAAGACGTTAATGTTGATATTTCAAAACATGGAGTTACGCAGTTGACTGAGGATATGGTAAAAAATGCAGATGAAGTTTATGTTCTCTGCCCCAAAATGGATTGTCCAAAATATTTACTAAATTCAAAAAAAGCAACTTTCTGGAAAATTAAAGATCCCTTATTATACGGAATTGACTTCACCAAAAAAATTAGAGACAAGATTAAGAAGAAAGTTTTAAATATTGTATGAATTAAAAATCAACATGAAACTTAAGAAAAGAACCTTGTGGGCCGGCCTTGTAATTATTATCATAGCCTTCGCCGGAGTCAAAATCACAGGTTACGCCACAAGCAGTCCGGGCCAATATGACAATTTTGCACAATGTCTTACAGATGAAGATGTAAAGATGTATGGAGCGTACTGGTGTCCTCACTGTAACAATCAAAAACGCACATTTGGAGACAGCTGGAAATACATTAATTACATCGAATGTTCTTTGCCCGACCGGGGCGGACAAACTCAAGAATGCGCGCAAGAAGGAATAACTGGATATCCAACTTGGGAGTTCTCTGACGGCTCAAGGATAAGTGGAGAAGTTCCTTTTGAAACTCTTGCAGCACGTAGCGGCTGCGAGCTTACTGATCAGGCTTCGTAATATTTAGATTTTTGATTATTGCGGACGGAACTTCTGACGGAATTTCTGCTTCCCATCCTTCTACTTTCTGAACAGTTTTTTTGTCCCCAAGGGATTTGATGTTTTTGAACACATTAATCATGTTGTCTGATATTCTAATACCTCCAACAGTTCCGACAATCTCTCCGTTTTTAACCAAAAAGATGGTGTCTCTAGGGAGGGTAGAAAAATCTCCTGTTTTGTAATTTTGAAATCGTGTGTACCAAAGGTTTGTAACATAAAGACCATTTTTCAGCTCTGAAAGAAGTTTCCGCTGAGAGATCTTGCCCGCACTTACGACAAGGTTCGTTGGCCTTGGAAACAAAACTCCTGCATTGCTTGTTGACTTTGTATTATGTCTGTTCGCGGTTGAGGTATTGTGCAAATAGCTCTTCAAAACACCTTTGGAAATAACTGTTGTCCTCCTTGTTGGCCTGCCTTCGTCGTCAAACGCCGCGCTACTTATGCCTCCAGGAAGGTTGCCGTAATCATACAAATTTAAGTTGGGATTTGCAACTTTCTTGCCAAGTTTCCCTCCAAAAAAAGAGCTCTCAGTCTCAACATTGAACATGCTCGCTGAAGATCCAACTTGGTTAACAAGGACTGCAAAAGGAAGTTGGTCAAAAAGCACATCATATTTTCCGGCTGTAATCTGATGCGTACCCAATGATCTTGCCATCTTGGCAACATCTGTAGCTTCTCTAACCATATCCAAAGGTTTGAAATCCGCAAGATTTCTTGCAACTGCAATCCTATGTGCAGAAGAGTCTCCAGCAAATACTCTAAAAGACAACTTGATATCTGTACTTCTTTCCGACACGTCAACATTATTTGAAGTAACAAGTCTGGTTTCTCCAAAAGAATGCTCTAAATTTCCGGAGCAACGAGTTGCGCCACTTTCCAAAGCCTGACTTATGGATTCAACAAGAATATTTGTGTCTTTGGTCTCTAGGTTTAGAATTTTTTTATCAAATATGAGAGGGACTTTTTTGTATTTGAAAGGTCCTTTGGCAATTGAATAATAATTTTTGTTAGGTGGTGTCAACTTAACAAAGTTGAGTAGCTTTTTCAATCTAGCATCAATTTTAGATTTACTTTCAAATGGAACACTTGTGAAACCGGTCTGCATTTCTCCACGTTTCCCAACTGCGACAAAAACCACAAGACCTTCGTCAACCCAATTTTTAGTCATCACAATTTCGTTATTCACAAATTTCTGTTGCACAGCATCGCTTCTCGAGGCAGTTATTAATGTGTCCTCTGCTCCGAGAGATTTTATCTTTCTCAAAACATAATCCTGGGCTTCATAAATTTCCATTATATTCTCACCCCTTTAAGCAGCAAAGCTGGTCCACCAAAATACACAGGTATGCCTTGCATTGGCTCCCCCTTACCACAGTTTCCAGTAGTCATGCCATAAGTCTTCTTACTGCCTAGAGCTCCAACAGAACTCCACATCTTATCTGCAGTTATCTCCAGAGCAGGCCTCCAAACTGGACCTGCAAGCTTTCCATTTTTAATTAAATGCGCTTCACTTCCAACGGCTTTGAAATTTATTCTTCGGTCGTCTATATTCCACTCCATAAAATTTTTAATGTAAATTCCATGTTTTGCTTCCTCAAAAAGTTCCTTGAGACTGTGCCTTCGCGGGACAACGTAAGTGTTTGCCATTCTAACTATTGGTTCTCTATTGTATGAGCTAGCTCTTGACGATCCGTTGCTTTTTGTCCCAAAAACATGGGCGGTTTCCCTATTATGATACAGATCATTGATTCTTCCCTTTTTGATAAGCATCCTTTTCCTCGCTTTTACACCTTCATCATCATAGAGATAAAATCCAGCAGAATTTTTGATCCTTGGATCATCTGCAATCGATACTACACTTGCACCCACTTTTTCTCCTATCATTTCAGGTTTAATGAATGACCCTCCGGCTTGAGCTGCTTCGCGGCCAAGAACTCTATCTGCCTCGTAAGGATGCCCAACAGATTCATGAACCATAATTCCCGTAATCTCGGAATCAACAACAACATTTGCTTCCCCTTTGGGAGCCTCGACTGCTTTGGAGATATTTTCTCCCAAAGCCTTAACTTCATCAACAATTGTTTTCTGCAAATTCCATTTTTTGACAGCTTCCCAACCAGCGGAGGCTCCGAGAGAATTCCACCTTTGTCCACTACGCCCTTTTGCATTTATATTGTAAAAATAAAACATCTCTATGTAAGGTTTACTAAACCTTATTCTTGCACCATCTGAGTTTACATAATATTTCTCAGAAAAGGAATCTGCCATATACAAAGAAGTTGAAGATGCAGGATATCTAAGAGAAGACATCTTTTTGTGGAGATCTGACAAAATTTCGATCTTTTCTTTTTCTGAAACATTACTGACATCCTTCTTCGGACGAACAGCGTACTTCTTCCTGTAAACTTTTTCCTTTGAGAGCCCAATTGGCTCTTTAACTGTGGAAGAAGAGTACCTTGCGGAATCTATTGCTTTATTGATTAGTCTGGAAATTTCTACACGATCAAACCTTGGAGTCGAAATAAATCCTTGTGAGCCGTTAATAGAGAACCTTACAGATAATCCTTTGGCTTCATCAAAACTTGAGGATGTTGGAATCCCATTGTCCAAACCGAACCCCGAACCGCTGACTTTTTCCAATCTGGCCTCTGCCCAATCTGCTCCAACTTTTTGAGCGAACTTAACTGCATAATTAGCAAAATCTGCTAAGTGGTTAACTGTATTGTCAGCCATATAACTTAAAACATATTGTCTTATTTAAATCTTAACTTGGAAACCATTTTATATACTCAAGACTACATTGTAGCATGACTCATTTGACAATAAAAGGGCATTTTGATGTAAATTATGTTGAAGCTGCTCTTCTTGAAGTTCTGCTTCTGTGGAAAATTCCAAAGAACATTGAAGAGATATTGGTTATTGACGATCCAAAATATTATAGGTCTATAGAAAGCCACATTCCAAAAGAAATTCGCAAAGATTTTAGAGAGGCTTACAAAGAAGACCCGACCTCTATGTCAATGACTTGGAAAAATTTTGATTTAGTCATTATTAGCATCTCAAAGAAAAATGAAGCTTATTTGAAGAAAAACAAAAAGGCCTTGACTGGATTGTTTGCCCATGAACTTATGCATATTCATCTACGACGAAAGGGACTCGACACCCAAATTAGAAAAGATGCAATAGCAGCTTTCAAGAGATTCTCACTCAAACTTACAAAACTTAAACGGTATCCAGCAAAGGATTTAGTAACGCTTTACTCTGAAGTAGGTAGAGCGGCCAATTTCGTGCTCAAAGACATATATGCAAACTCAAAATTAGTTGACTTGGGACTAGGGGAGTATATCTTGGAAGATTACCGCAACCTCTACTCAACCAAAAAGACCTGTCCTGTAAATATATTTTCATACAACTTAAAAAACAAAGACGAAAATACTTTGAAACATCTTCTACCTGCTTTGATTTTTGAATTGGAGCTGCTACCAGCTATCGTGCCTTTTATAGGAATGTATCACAACAAGAGAACAAAGCGCAGAGAAATTAAAAATTTTCTAAATCACTTAAGTAAATGCTATGAAATAAATGCCATAGATATAGCGAAAGCGTATGATGATATAATACAATTTTCTGCCAAGGAAGTTAAAAACACACGGAAGTTTAGGCAGAAGTTTTATAGTATGCTTTTCAACAAAATATACGAGCTGATTAGATAATGGTGCTAAACTTCGTGTACGGTGGTCTCCTTGGAGTCGCACACTTTGTAAGTGATAGGTTGGCCACACATAAGCAGTACCAAACAGAGATTCGCTCACTTGCTGCAGGAGTCTCCCTGACTTACTTATTAATTTACCTCCTGCCTGAATTGTATGGCGGGGTTGTTGAGGTAGAAAGGCTACTTTTCCTGTTTGTGCTGCTTGGAGCAACAGCTTTCCATCTGATTGAAAAATATTTATACCAGCACGAACGAAAAGAGAAATTGATTTTTGAGATCAGGGCAGCGCATACCATATTCTTCTTTATCTATCATTTCATAATCGGAATTATATTGGTAGCTATTAATGCAGTCAGTTACATATCTGGTTTATTATTCTTCATCCCAATTTTGTTCTATACTGCTGCGAGCCAGGTTTCTCTACATCAGCTTCATGCCAACATTACAGAAAGAATGGTTGTTCGATTGATACTTTCCAGTTCCACATTGTTTGGCGTCGTTCTTGCAACTTTATTTTCCGTCCCGACAAGAATCTATTTTCCCCTACTGGCATTTATTGCCGGAGCATTGCTGTACAATGTAATGGTGGATGTCATACCAAAAGAAAAAGAAGGAAACATTCTGTTCTTCTTGTTTGGAACAATAGCTTATACGGCCGTGATTCTGACTCTTGGAGGGTTCTGAGCGGAAAGGCTTATTAACTAAAAAATTCCTAGATTCTTTGATGCCAAAAGTGACCATATATTCAACACCTACTTGTGTCTGGTGTGACAAGGTAAAAGAATTCTTTAAGGCAAACAAAGTAAAATACAGTGAAGTGGATGTTACAAAAGATCCTGCCAAAGCGCAAGAAATGATTGAAAAGTCCGGTCAAATGGGTGTACCAGTTATAGAAGTAGATGATGATATTATAATAGGGTTTGACAAAGCCCGTCTGAAAAAGCTGCTCAAATTGAGCTGAACACAAAAACATTAAATATTCTCAAGCAATATTATGATTATGGGAAAAATAAATCCTTTCAAGGTTGCTCTTAAGCAATTAGACTGGGCAGCAAAAGAATTAGATTTAGATAAGAAAACTAAAAAACTTCTAAGAAAACCTAAAAACCTCCATACATTCAGACTCGTTGTCCGTATGGATAGTGGTAAGTTGAAATTTTTACGTGGTTTCCGTTGCCAATACAATAACGCCCTTGGACCATTCAAAGGAGGGATAAGATATCATCCTGAAGAAACAGTTGATACAGTAAAAGCTCTCGCAACTTGGATGGCTTGGAAATGTGCTGTGGTAGATATACCTTTGGGTGGAGGAAAAGGAGGAATAATCTGCGATCCCAAAAACATGTCCGAAAAAGAACTTGAAAGAATGAGTCGCGCGTATGTTAAAAAGATATACAAACATATCGGTCCCTGGAAAGACATACCTGCCCCTGATGTATACACTAACTCTCAAACCATGGCTTGGATGCTTGACGAATATGAAAAGCAAGTAGGACATAGCGCTCCAGGAGCCTTTACTGGCAAACCCTTAGAAGTTGGTGGCTCTTTTGGAAGAACAGAAGCAACCGGACGAGGAGTTGTAATCACCATAAGAGAAGTGTTGAAGGAACTGAAAATGAACCCAAAAAGAACAACAGCTGCAATACAGGGCTTCGGTAGTGTGGGACAGTATGCAGCAAAGTTCCTAGAAGAACTCGGTGTAAGGGTTGTGGCTTTGAGCGATTCAAAAGGAGGAGTATTCAATTCAAGAGGAATTAAGTTTTTGGACGCATTGGAACACAAAAAAGATAAGAAAGAATTGAAGGGACTTGCTGGAACCACGGCAATAACTAACGAAGACTTGCTGGAGTTAGATGTTGACATTCTTGTTCCGGCCGCTTTGGAAAATGTAATAACAAAACACAACGCCAAAAATATTAAAGCAAGGATTGTTGCTGAGGGTGCCAATGGACCAACAACCACGGAAGCGGACGAAATTTTATTCAAGAATAAAGTATTTGTACTTCCCGATATCCTTTGCAATGCAGGTGGTGTAATAGTAAGTTACTTTGAATGGGTACAGAACCTTTATGGCTACCATTGGGACGAAAAGGAAGTTAATGAAAAATTGGACAAGATCCTGACCAATGCTTCCAAAAAAGTGATAAGTGAACACGCGCGACGAAAGATTGACATGCGCAAGGCCGCTTATCTCATTGCAGTTCAGCGCGTTGCGGACGCAATGAAAAAACGTGGGTGGTGCTGATGAAATATGATGTAATAATTATTGGTGGCGGGACGGCAGGGTTAGGTGCTGCGCTTTACTGCGCCAGATACACACTCAAAACATTGTTGATTGCGAAAGAATTTGGAGGCACTGGAAACATAGCTCACAAAGTTGACAATTGGATTGGAGAGCCAGGGATTGCTGGACCAGAGCTTATGAAGAAATTCATAAAACATGTTGATGCCTACAAAGTTCCTAAGGTAGAAGCTGAGGTTACAGATATAAAGAAACTTTCGGACGGGAGCTTTTCTGTTAAAGCCGGCAAGACATACCGTGCTAAAGCCGTAATATATGCTTTAGGGATGAAACACAGGGAACTTAATGTTCCTGGAGAAAAAGAGTTTTCTGGAAAAGGCGTACACTACTGCTACACCTGTGACGGCCCAATCTATGGTAAAAAAGTTGTTGGAATTGTTGGAGGGGGAGATTCGGCAGGACTTGGAACTTTGTTCATGTCAGACTACGCGAAACAAGTTTATGTTTTCGTAAGAAAGCCATTTATGAGAGCAGAGCCAATAACTCAACAGCAGATATCAAAATTAAAAAATGCTAAAATAATGTTTGAAACTGAGGTTGCTGAATTCTTCGGAGACAAATTTCTTAAGGGAGTTAAATTCAAGAATGGAAAGACAATGGAATTAGATGGAGTGTTCATAGAGATAGGGCACATTCCTTTAAGTGCACTTGCCAAGAAGTTGAGAATCAAGACAAACGAACACGGCTTTATCAAAGTTGACCGCAGCCAAAGGACGAATGTAAAGGGCTTCTGCGCCGCTGGGGACGCCACTGACATGCACACTTTAAAGCAATTTATAACAACTGCTTCTGAGGGTTCGGTCGCAGCTGAGTCAATTTATAGATATGTAATTCAAGGCAAATGGAAGTAAGAACAAAAGATTAATTGGTAAGTATTATAAAATTCCATCTGCTTCTTCTTTTATGGCCAAGAAGCGTGTCAAAGAAGATCCAGCTAAAGAAATACTAAAAGAACTCAAAAAGTATTACAGAGGGACTCCGCGCGTAAAGGCCAAAACTAATTTTGGAGATGAGTGTTGTCAGAAGTAACTCATCTTTTAGGTTGTAGAAAATTCTTACTAACTTGGTCCCAATTGACAACATTCCACCAAGCATCTATATATTTTGGACGCATGTTCTTGTAGCGAAGATAATATGCGTGCTCCCAAACATCCAAACATAAAATAGGCGTTTTCCCTTCACTTAAAGGACTATCTTGATTTGGTGTACCTATAACTTCCAGTTTGCCATTGTTTACCACTAACCATGCCCAGCCAGAACCAAAGCGAGTTGCTGCAGCTTTAGAGAATTCCTCTTTGAAATTTTCAAAACTTCCAAAGGTGGACTTAATTGCGTCTGCGACTTCACCACTCGGTTGGCCGCCCTTGTTTGGGCCCATAACAGTCCAGAAAAAGGAGTGATTCACATGCCCTCCAACATTGTTCCTAACAGCTGTTCTTACGTTCGCAGGGACACCATTTAAATTCTTTAGAATTTCTTCAGCAGATAACTTTTGCAATTTAGTCTGACTTCCAAGAACCTTGTTTGAACTGTTAACATAAGCTTGATGATGTTTTGCGTGATGTATCTTCATTGTCTCTTTGTCTATGTGCGGTTCCAGAGCACTGTATGAATAAGGAAGTTTGGGGAGAGTAAACACCATTGACACTTTAACAGTGGCCAGTTTATTTAAGTATTACTGTGTCGTAAAATTTAAAAGGTTGAGTAGCGATTGCCTCAAATGGCCAAATACAAGATATCAATAGACTTAGATGAATGTATAGCTGCAATATCTTGCATTGCTGTAGCTGATGAACTTTGGGAGTTGGGTCCAGATCAAAAAGCCCATCTTAAAATTGGAAAAATTGTTAAAGAAGGGAACATTGAACATGCTATAGTCTCTGAAGAGGAACTTAAAGCCGCTGGAGTTTCAATCGAAGATATGAATGAATCGGCGGCCGTCTGTCCAACAGCAGCAATCAAAATCGAAAAAGTGGAATGATGAATTTATTCTAACTAACAAATTTTGCTAGCGCAATATTTCTTCAGATTTAGATGTAAGATTCACAACGGTGCTTGGCTTACCTTTCTTTGGGCCTTCATAAACGATATAATCAACCTTGTTTTTTATTGTCTTATCTAAACTATTTAAAGAAGTCATATGCTTCTGGCCCGTTGGATTAACAGAAGTCGTCACGAATGGGACCTTTGCTAATGCAACAAGTTCAGAGAACCAATTATTTGGAATTCTTACGCCAAGTGTATCCTTACTTACTTCTCCAGCAACTGCTTTCTTGTTCTTAAGTTTGAGAATCAAAGTATAGGGTCCTGGAAGTTCTCTCAACCACTTCTCAGCGTTTTTGTTCACGATTAAATTGCGCCTAATCCATTGAATAGACGGTGCAATAACTGAAAAGGGCTTTTTATCCCTAAACTTTACTTCCCTGATCTTTTGGACTGCCTCCGAATCCCTTGCATTACAACCAATACCATAAATCGTGTCTGTTGGGTAAATGAATATCTTGCCGGCTTTTATTTCCTTTATAATATCTCTTTTCTTTATCAGACACTCTTTTTTATTCAAAGTATGCATATTATATGCTGGTTTCCAAAACATTTATATCTTCTCTATTCTAATTTTTGCTATGGTTAACACATGGCACGATATCAGCGCCGGAGAAAAGGCTCCGAACGTAGTAAATGTAATTATTGAGATCCCAAGCGGGAGCAGGGATAAGTATGAACTAGACAAAGAAACTGGGTTGATTAAGCTTGACCGTGTTCTAGAAACCTCTTTTGGATATCCGGGAAACTACGGATTCATACCACAGACTCTTTGTGATGATAACGATCCGCTAGATGTAATTATACTAACACATTCTTCTTTGCATCCCGGAATTCTTGCCAAAGTCAGGCCAGTTGGAATGCTGGATATGATGGACGAAGGTGAGAAGGATGAGAAGATTTTGGCAGTTCCAGCCGATGACAAGAGATTCAATGAAATAAAAGATCTAAGACACGTTCCAAAAGGATTCTTGGATGAAATAGAACATTTCTTCAAACGCTACAAGGAAGTCAAAGGTTCAGAAGTAAAAGTTGGTAAGTGGGGCAACGCCAGAAAAGCAAAAGCGTTTATAAAGAAGAGTATGAAAATCTATGGAGATAGATTTAAGTAGGCTTTTAAATTTTTTTATCTAACATATAATTATGGTCAGAATAAAACCTACACCGAAGCCGTTTCAATTTTCTTATCCTGAGGGTAGAACTTTAGAAGGCACCGTACTTGAAGAATTTCACAAGGATTACGAAGACGAGGGCTACACTTATAGAAAATTTATGCAGTTATGTGAAGCTGAAGGCGAGAAACTTATTAGATTCGGCTATTGGAGAAAACCTACTGGCTCTGACGATAACAGTTGGGTTTTTGGTAGTCAAACTGCTCCGCTACTTCAGATAGAAATTCTTGAAGATATGATAAAATATGCTCTGGAGCATAGTTGGATTAATTTAGATTAAATCATTTGATGAATCCACCTTTCTGAAGATTCCAAAGTTTCTTGTAGACACCTTTTCTCCCGATAAGCTCTGAGTGCTTTCCTGTTTGAACTATCTCTCCATTTTCCAGAACGACTATCTTGTCAGCGTGCATAATGGTTGACAGACGATGGGCTATGATTATTGTAGTTCTGCCTTTCATAAGTTTCTTCAGAGCTTCTTGTATCCTATGTTCTGTCTCAGAGTCCATAGAAGATGTTGCCTCATCCAAAACAAGTATTTTCTTGTCTGCGAGCAAAGCCCTGGCAATGGAAACTCTCTGCTTCTCCCCTCCAGAAAGCTTAACTCCGCGTTCTCCAACGATAGTCTTTTCTTTCTGCGGCAATCTGGCAATTAAATCTTCCAACTGAGCAGACTTTATGGCTGTCATAACTTCTTCTTTGGAAGCACCAGACCTAGAAAAAGCGATGTTGTTATAGATGGTGTCATCAAATAAAACACACTCTTGTGGCACTATGCTAAGCTCTGATCTGAGAGATTCTTGCTTAACATCTCTTATGTCTTTGCCATCAACCAAAACAGACCCTGTACTCACGTCATAAAGGCGATACAAAAGCCTAATCAGCGTGGATTTTCCAGACCCTGAGCGGCCAACTAATGCAACTTTTTGGTTCTTTCCAATCTTCAAATCAAAATCCTTAAACAAAGTTTTTCTTTTAGGATAGGAAAACGCCACGTTTTTGAACTCTATGGTGCCTTTCTTTACTGTCAAGTCTGGAGAAGCTTTCTTATCTTTGATATCATTCTCTATCTTATTATAGTGGAACAGCGATTCGAAGTCCGCCATCAACCTGTAATAATTTCTTATTCCGTGAGTAAAACTGAACAACGAGCCAGTTATATTTCCATAAGCTGCGAATATGAATGTAACGGTCCCCAAAGTAGTTTCACCAGACAGCAAACTAACCACAGGATAGTAAAGAACTAGGATATATCCCAACCCAACTATTAGCTTCTGCCCTGCAGACGACCACCTAAAAAAATTCCAGTGCTTCACTTGGAACAGCTTCGTGTCGGCCGTGAGTTTAGCAAAACGATTTCTGATGTATGCCTCTTTTCCAAAATGTTTGATGGAATCTATGTTAGCGAAGATATCTGCAATATTGGCCTTTTCAAAGTCCTCAACTTTCAGTGCCTTAACATTTGCTACCTTCTGTATATGCTGCATAAAAACACTAAAGCTCACAAACACTATAGAAATAGCAACTACTGCCACTGCAGAAATCCATTCAAAATATATCAACGACACAATAATTGTGGCCATTTGCACAATAAGAGGAGCAAAGTTCCAAACTAAAGTATCAGTCATACGTTCTACAGCATGGCCACCCCTTATCAACCTAGAAATTATCTGTCCTGTCTTCCGTGTTGTGTGAAAGTTGTAAGAAAGATGTATTATATGGTTGAAGAACTTTCTCTTCAAGTCTCTAATAAGACTTGAGTCTAGTTTGATTAACAAATGATGTTGCAACCAGTCCAAAGTAGACCTAAGCAAAACAATTGTAGCATAAGATGCCGCTACTAACAAGAGCACCGTAACAAACTGATCGGTCAAGAGTGAGCCGTCCAAGAATGTTGTACCTTTGTCTACAATTATTTTAAACAGTAGTTTATCAAGTATGAAGGAAGACTGTATGACAATAACAGTAAAAAGCACAGCCAAAGCGAGGGTTCTATGTTTTTTCAGCAGTTCTAGATATATCTTGATGTTATACTTAAAATCTATTTCCCTATCACGTTTCATGGCAAATGGTTTAAATATTTAATTTTCTTGGTCTTAGTATGCCTAAACCAGATATTATTTATAACACTTTTCGCAACCCGAAAGAGTCCTACAAACATCTGGATGAGGATGTCGAAGAAGACTATCAAACTACTATCAAAGAAAAGAAGAACTCTAAGATTTTAAAGGATTAGGACAATCACAAAACTCTTTTAATTTACAACTTGCAATCTAATTTATGAAGAAAACCGTTATTTCTCTAAAAGACGTCTGGAAAGTCTACAAGATGGGTGCCGTTGAGGTCCCTGCCCTACAAGGTCTAAGTTTGGACATACATGCCGGAGATTTCATAATTATTCTAGGTCCAAGCGGAAGCGGAAAATCAACCGCTTTAAACATGGCTGGATGCCTTGACTTGCCAACAAAAGGAACTGTTTTCCTGGACGGAAAAAACATTTCAAAATTAAGTACGAGTGTCTTGGCGCAGATCCGGGGACGGAAGATAGGCTTTGTTTTCCAGTCATTTAATCTCGTCCCAAGTCTAACGGCTTTGGATAACGTTATGCTACCTATGATCTTTCAAGAAATGCCTGAAAAAAAGAGGGTAAAAAGAGCACAAAAACTTCTAAGAGATGTCGGACTCGAAGGCAGGACACATCACCTACCTACTGAATTGTCTGGGGGAGAGCAGCAAAGAGTATCTATTGCTCGTTCATTAGCGAATGATCCAGAAGTTGTAATAGCGGATGAACCAACTGGAAATTTAGATTCCAAAACCGGTCAAAAAATTATGGATTTACTAATCGACCTACACGATAAAAGCAAGAAAACATTAATAATAGTAACACACGATCACGAACTTGCAAAACATTACAAACACAAAAAAATATATAGGATGGTAGATGGAGTAATTAAGAGATGAAGAAATTCCTCGTTCCCGTGTTCGTGCTTCTAATTTTCGCCTTAGCTTCTGCAGAAACGACTGTGGATAATCCTACCACAAAAACTTACTTGTCCGCAACTGACAGCTCAAATTTAATAATTAAAAGCACAAATTATGATCCAAGTCCCGCTGAGCCGGGAAAATATGTTGATGTGTGGGTTGTCGTTCAGAACTTTGGTAATAAAGAATTGAAAAGGTCTTGGTTGAAATTAGAACCAGAATATCCTTTCTCGTTTAATCCTGGAGAAACAGGAATTGAAGGGGTTGATTTAATCCCACAGGGCAGAGAAGAGCTTATGGAGTATAGGCTAAGGGTGGACGACCAAGCAATTGAAGGTACATATGATTTGGAAGTTATCCTCTGCGAAGATTCCAATTGTGATAGGGAGATAAGGAAATCCACAATTGACATAATGGTAAGAACTGGAGGAAGACCAAAACTTGAGATTGGGCTCGAAGACTCTTCTGTGTTTCTTCCTGAAACGCTTGGAGAAATAACAATAAGCACCGTAAACAAAGGAAAGCTGGGAATCAAGTTCCTAACAATTGAAGTCATGGACTCTGAGGAATACAATCTCGTTTCTCCTGCCAGAGTATACGTCGGAGAATTAGACTCAGATGATTTCGAAACCGAGGACTTCAAGATATACACCAAATCAGCAACAGGAGTTATTAACGTGCCAGTTAAAGTTGAGTACTCTGATGAAAATTTCAAAGACTACACTTCCATAGAAAATATAGAATTCAAAGTTTTCTCCAAAAAAGATGCTAAGAATATGGGCTTAGTACCAAAAAACAAAACTGCTGGGTACTTAATCACATTAGCTGCAATAGTTCTTCTAGCCTTCCTTTACAGAAGGAGGAAGAAAAAGCATGAATCTTAAAGACCACTTCCAGATTGCCATTAAAAACATTCGGAGGCGAAAGCTGAGAAGCTGGTTGACGACTTTAGGAATTGTTATTGGAATTACGGCTATGGTCGCCATGATGATTATCGGCCAAGGGACTGAGAATGCAATTCAAGAAGCTTTTGAGCAATTTGGAACAGACATAATTCTTATCCAAGGCGGTGCAGAGTTTGCTCCTCCAGCCCCAGGAGAAATCGGACTCTCGGACGAAGATATTGAAACGGTCAGAGGTGTTTCTGGAGTAGATTATGTACTTCCTATTTTATATGATACAGCCAAAGTTGAATTCCACTCTGAAGAAGAATACACTTTTGTTGGTGGATATGAAACTGAAAATTTGGAGGATTTCTTCAGAAAAACACGGTTTGAAATACAAGATGGTCGGCTTTTTAGAGACGACGAAGATACTTCTGCAATTATTGGTGTCCGTGTTGTGGATAAAATGTTCGAAGACGAAATCAAATTAAAAAATAGAATAAAAATTGAAGATAAAACATTCAAGGTCGTTGGAGTAATGAATGAAATTGGCAACGCCCAAGACGACTCTTCCATTATTGTGACGATGGAAGCAGCTCGGGACCTTTTCGGCGAACCAGAAGGGGCGAGCGCGATGATGGCTATCGCAAAGCCGGGACTAAATCTGGATGACTTAGCCGAAGATATTAAGGACGAGCTGAAAGACGCGAGGGACGATGAAAATTTTCAAGTTTACACTTCGGCGCAATTACTGGAACAGATTACTGGAATTCTTGGAGTAGTGAGATCTGTCCTAGTAGGAATAGCAATGATTGCTCTCGTTGTTGGAGCAGTAGGAATAATGAATACAATGTACATGTCCGTTCTGGAGAGGACCAAAGAAATAGGTATAATGAAATCCATTGGGGCAACAAACAAGGCTATCTTAAGCATATTCTTAATTGAATCCGCAGCCTTCGGCGCCGTGGGAGGAGTAATAGGGACTGCATTTGGAGTAGGAATCTCTTTATTTGTAGGCTGGATTGTAGAATTCCTAGATCTAGGAATACCTTTTATAATTAAAATCAAACCGGAACTGATTGTATTTGCAGTAGTTTTCTCGGCAGTAGTTGGAATGATATCGGGGTTCTTCCCGGCAAGAAATGCGGCAAAAATGAATCCGGTTGATGCGCTAAGATATGAGTAGTTAGTAATTCTTTTATAGTATATTTTACTAGTTCAAAGATGAACAAACGTCACAAACTAATTGCCCAAGACACCACGGAAATAGTTACTAATCAAAAACTAACAAAATTACTGAACGAAAAAAAACATCCAACTTCTTATTGGGGAGTTGCTCCCACAGGACCTCCACATGTAGGATATTATCGAACTCTAGCAAAACAAATTGATTTAGTAAAAGCAGGATGTAAACACAAAGTCCTAATTGCGAACATACATGCTTTCTTAGACGACTTAAAATCCCCTTGGGATGAAGTAGACACTCGAGGAAAGATTTACAAAAAATGCTTTCAGCTATTGGGTCTAAAAGGTCAAAATGTTAAATATATTCTAGGAACAGAGTATCAGCTGAAATCTTCCTATCAATTGGAAACTCTCAAAGCATCGACACTAGTCACACACAAAAGAGCAACCAGAGCTGCTTCAGAAGTTGTAAGAATGACTAACCCAAAAGTATCATCCCTTATCTATCCTATAATGCAAGCAATGGATTGCTGGGCGTTGGATGTAGATATAGCTTATGGGGGCATAGACCAAAGACATGTTTACATGCTTGCAACAGATTTGCTGTCTAAATTAGGACACAAGCCTCCAGTATATGTATTTACTCCACTTGGTATCGGCTTAGCGGGAGGCGAAAAAATGTCGGCATCTGTCAAAGCAAGTAGACTTGACCTTTTTGCGTCTCCAAAAGATATCAAAAGTAAAATCAATAAAGGATATTGTCCCGCAGGTATAACAAAAGATAATCCTATTTTAGAATACAGCAAGTATTTAATTTTTCCAAAGGTTAAACAATTTACAATCAAACGTCCAACCAAATATGGTGGAGATATTAAATTCAAAAAGTTTGAAGGCCTAGAAAAAAGTTTTGCACAGAATAAAATACATCCTAAAGATCTAAAAGAAACTACATCAGATTATTTGATAGATATATTAAAACCTGTTAGAAATTATTTTGAAAAGAATTCAGATCTCTTGAAAACGTTTGAAAAAGAGTAGTAGCAATCTATAGATATACTTTTAAGTTTCTACATTTTATTTAGAACATGAAGAAAATTATTGAAAAGCATGCTTTAATTAATGCTTTACAGCATGAAGGGAAAGCTTCTCCAAAAGCTGTTATGAACAAAGTTCTTGGTGAATTACGGGGCAAAAAAATAGACTTTAAAAAACTTGCAAAAAACACAGACAAAACTGTCAAAGACACAAATAAAATTGGATTGGAAAAGCAAACTGAAAAGTTAAAGAAACTTCATCCAGAATTTTTTAAAGTCAGAAGAAAAACTAAAGAAAAAGGCTTGCCTGCACTTCCAAAAGCTGTCAAAGGCAAAGTTGTACTTAGATTTGAACCATCTCCATCTGGTCCACTACATATAGGGCACACTTTCATTCTGCTAATAAATTCACTTTACAAAAAGAAATACAATGGCAAATTAATTGTTAGAATCTCTGACACAAACCCAACCAACATATATTTACCAGCTTACAAGCAAATAGTTGATAATGCTCAATGGGTCACAAACAATGCAGTTGACGAAGTTGAAGTTCAATCTGACAGAATGAAAATATATTATCAAAAAGCTAAAGATCTAATTACTTCAGGATTTGCGTACGTTTGCACCTGCAGACCTGAGAAATTCAAAGAATTTTCAACGCAGATGGTTGCTTGCCCATGCAGGCAAATGACTCCAGAAGAAAATCTTAATCGATGGAAAGACATGTTCTATATCTATCATCCGGGAGGGGCTGCATTAAGAATTAAAACCGACGTCACGCATAAAAATCCGGCAATGAGAGAGTGGGTTGCATTTAGAATAACAGAAGAAAGACACTCAAGGCAGACAGACAAGTATAGAGTTTGGCCAATGATGAATTTTGCAGTGCCGATTGATGACCACGAGATGGGTGTTACTCATGTTATTAGGGGAAAAGATCACGAATCAAACGCAGAAAAACAGGCGTTTATTTACAAATACTTTCGCTGGAAACTTCCAGAGTTTGTCTATTTAGGAAGAATAAATTTCAAAGGATTGAAATTGAGTACCACACAATTCAGACAGCAGATTAATTCCAAAGCCTATACTGGATGGAATGATATAAGGCTTCCAACTCTATTTGCTCTGCAGAGAAGAGGAATTCAGCCAGAAGCCCTGGAAAAATATGTCGGGGAAATAGGTCCAAGCAAGGCTGATAAAACAGTAAATTACTCAGAATACACCAAAACACTTTACAGATTTAACAAAGAAATAATTGATTCGGAATCAAATAGATATTATTTCGTTCCAGATCCCGTTAAATTGCACGTAAGAAAAGCCCCTTCAACCAAGGTCGTAGGACTAAAAGTTCATCCAGACAAAGAAAAAATTCGGGAAGTCAGAGTAAGCAAGGTAATAGGCGTTCCTAAAAAAGATTTCAAAAAATATTCTGGCAAAGAAATCCGTCTGAAAGGTTTGTACAATGTAAAACTTAGCAGTCGCAAACTGCTCAAATATTCTACAGCCCAATTTACTGGAACGGCCCTAAAAGCAAAACCTACAAAGATCCAATGGGTTGCTGGAAAAGGTATAAAAACTGAGGTCCTTATGCTCGACGGAAAAAAAGTCAGCGGAATATCAGAACTGGGCGTTTCAAGACTAAAAGAAGGTTCTATTGTCCAATTTGAAAGATTTGGATTCTGCCGTCTGGACAAAAAAGACAAGAAAAAACTAATCTTTGTTTTCACTCACAGTTGAATTTTTATAAGATTCTATAATTCCAGAAAACTCTTTTTCCATATCTATTAAATTTAGGAACTCTTCGCGGTGCCATATAATCTGTTTGTAAGCATGCAGCAATTCCATGTTACAAAATTCATCAGAAGCTACCATCCTTTCAAATCTCTGATACATTCCAATATAGATACAACCAGCTGAATTAGCGGACTGTCTTAACACGGACTGCAACTTTTCCGCAGCAGTCATACTATTTTTACTTTCTAATGATTCACTTCTAAGAAAATCGTACACACTAACTATCTTGTTAACATCTGGTTCCAAAAAATGACCTTGTTCTAAGTTTTGATGCTCTTTTAAAATGTCATCCAAAACAGACGTAATTTCTTGCATATTATGTCTTGGTTTTTGCTCGCCCAAACTCATGTCCGCACTTCTATAATGACAATCTTTTTAAAGACTTCTGTAAACCATAGAACACGCCAATGAGCGATAACAAATTCGTGAATGAGCGAGGTGTAAAATGGAAGTACCAAAAGAATTGGTTGAAAAAGTATACAAAGTAATTAGTTCTGCAAAAGTAGATGGGAAAATAAGACGCGGAGCAAACGAAACGACTAAAAGCCTTGAACGTGGTGAAGCAAAACTTGTGGTTTATGCTGGAGATGTTTCTCCATCCGAAATAACATTACATTTTTCTATGCTTGCCAAGGAAAAAGATATCCCACATATTTCAGTTCCTTCAAAAACTGAATTGGGTGCCGCTGCTGGTTTACCTGTAAGCACAGCTGCTGTAGCTATTGTAAATCCTGGTGAAGCAAAGAAACTTTTAGAAGAAATTGTTAAAAATTTGAAAACACTTTCAACTGTAAAGGCAGCTCCAAAAGTTGAGAAGAAGGAAGAAAAGCCGGCTGAAGAGAAAAAGGAAGAAAAGGTTGAGGCTCCTAAAGAGGAAAAACCTGAAGAGAAAAAGGAAGAAAATCAAAAGGTAGAAGAGAAACCAATTGAGAAGGAAGAGGAATCTGAGAAAGAAGAGCCCAAGGAAGAAAAGCCGGCTGAAGAGAAAAAGGAAGAAAAGGTTGAGGCTCCTAAAGAGGAAAAACCTGAAGAGAAAAAGGAAGAAAATCAAAAGGTAGAAGAGAAACCAATTGAGAAGGAAGAGGAATCTGAGAAAGAAGAAAAGAGTAAATAATGGCTAAAGGGGAAAAGAAAGAATCAAAAGAAAAAAGGATTGACGCTGTTCCAGCTGAAGTTCTTGAGATAATTGGAAGAGTTGGAGGCAAGCAAGCAGCTATCCAAGTAAGATGTAAAGTTCTTGACGGTTCAGACGCCGGAAAGATAACTCGAAGAAATGTTCTTGGCCCAGTAAGAAAAGGTGACATATTAATGCTTACACAAACAGAAATGGAAGCGTCTCCATTGAGAGGTGGACGAAGATGATATGTAGTTTTTGCAGCTCAGAAATAACAGCTGGAACTGGAAAAATGTTCATAAGGAAAACTGGAAAAGTGCTATATTTCTGCTCCTCAAAATGTGAGAAAAATATGCTTAAACTCAAAAGAAATCCTGCAAGAACAAGATGGACAAAAACAAAAGCTCAATAATAGCATCCACTAAAAAGTATTTAAAAGAATATCTGCCTTTAAAATTAAAAGATGAAACCATTACTGCCGACGCTGAAAGAACGAAAGCGTTATATACTCTTTGAAGTTAATCCTAAAATTGGAGTCGAGAAAGAAGAAGTCAAAAAACAAGTCACGAAAGCTTGTTTACAGTTTCTCGGTGAACTAGGAATGGCCAAAGCAGGCATCCAGTTTTTGCCTGAGACTTACAAAAAGAGCTCAGGAAAAGGAGTGATACGTGTTGGACATAAGCACGTTGACGAAACAAAAGCTGCACTGGCCTTAATAAAAGAAATAAATGGGAAAAAAGTAAGCTTTAACGCCTTGAAGGTTTCGGGCTTGCTTGATAAAGTAAAAAAAGAGTGTTAAAAAATGCAATTTGTACCTAGTCAAGTAATGGGTTATGATCGTGCTATTACAGTATTCAGTCCAGACGGACGTATTTTACAGGTGGAGTATGCAAAAAAAGCGGTAGATACAGGTACTCTCACTATAGGAATTACTTGTAAGGATGGCGTAGTATTTCTTGCGGACACAAAGCGAGGGGACAAGCTAATAGCTGAAGGTTCGATCAAAAAAATGTTTCAGCTTGAAGACCATGTATCTGCGACTTATTCAGGATATATCAGCGACGCCAGAATATTAATCAAAAAGTGCAGAGTTAAAGCACAGCAACACAAAGTAACTTATGGAGAAGAAATTAGCGCTGAAGACTTGGCAAAATATCTTGCTGACCTAAAACAAGCTTACACTCAATACGGGGGCATCAGGCCTTTCGGAGTTTCAATTTTAATAGGAGGTATGGGTAAAAAAGGTCCACAACTTTTTGTTACCGAACCAAGTGGAATTTATTTCCAATACAAAGCTAAGGCTGTAGGAATGGATTCTGTTGATGCAAATAAATATTTGGAGAAAAACTATAAAGAAAATATGAAAATGGAAGACTGCATTAAACTTGGTATTCAAACACTTAAGAAGATTCTTGGAAAAGAATTTAAATATGGCAACATAGTCGCTTCTATGACAACGAATGACGGCTTTAAGCGGCTTTCTACTGCAGACCTGAAAAAACACTGAAATGTCTCACAGACAACAAATATTCGATAAGGAAAGGTTATCTCTGAATATAGCTCGACTGAAAAAAGGTGGAGAAACTTTTGAAGTTATTATTAGCGATCCTGACCAGGCTCTAGAACTTCGACAAGGAAAAAGCATCCCTGTTGTAGAAGTTATGAATGGGGACTTGATTTTCAAAGACGCAAAGAAAGGCCTTGCTGCTTCTGAAGAATTAATGGATAAATGGCTTGGAACTAGAGATCACAAAGTTGCTGCCGAAATCATAATCAAAAAAGGAGAATTCAATCTTACAGCAGACCAAAAAAGAGAAATTGCGAAAAGAAAGAGGAGACAAATTATTCAGTATATTCATGAAAATTCTGTTGACCCAAAGACAAAAAGTCCACATCCAATAAACAGGATAGAACTTGCTGTTGAAGAAGCAAAAGTCCAAATAGATCCAACGGACAAGACTGAGTGGCTTATTGAGAAAATAATCCCACAACTTCAACCAATATTGCCCTTATCATTTGAGCGGGCACATCTTAAAATAACCATACCGGCAAAACATGCTGGTTCAGCTTACAGCGCAGCCAAAGGAAAATACAAGCTTCTAAATGAAACTTGGGGAAATGACGGCTCCGTACAGTTTGAACTGAATGTAATTGCTGGAGCAAAAGAAAAAGTTACTAGTTTGCTTAACAAGTTAACTAATGGCGAAGTAATAATTGAGGAAAAATAAAATGGCAAAAACAAAAGAAAAATTACAAGTTAAAGATAAGGAAATAGCAGTTCCTGGACAAGTTCTTGCAGAAGGGATGGATTATCTTCCTTCTGGAAAAGCTGTGCGTGAAGATGGAAAAATAGTTTCAACGACCGTTGGACTAGTAAATGTTAGGGGAAGAGTACTAAAGGTTATACCTCTCTCTGGAAGATATGTTCCAAGAAGAAATGATTCAGTGGTTGGAACAGTAACTGATGTTGGAAAGTATGGCTGGAGAGTTGACATAAACGCTCCATATGATTCAGAGATAAATATGAGAGATGCAGGAGCACCTACCTTCGGTCTCAGAGGAGACTTGTCAAAGATATATGGTGTTGGTGACTTTGTTCTTGCTGGAATAACCGAAATAGCAGACAATAGATTCATCAAGCTTTCTACACGAACAAGACCTCACCGAAAGCTAAGGGGTGGAATAATAATCGAAGTTTCTCCTTCAAAGATCCCTCGCATCATAGGTCGCGAAGGCAGCATGATTAAGATTTTGAAAGATGGAAGCGACTGCGAAATATTCGTAGGGCAAAACGGGCTTGTTTGGATAAAAGGCGAACCAAATAATATGGCCCTTGCGTCAAAAGCTATCAGAAGAATATCTTCAAATTCTCATGCCGATGGTTTGACTGAAGAAATTAAGAATATGTTTGGAGGAAAAAAGAAGAAAACTAAAAAAGAAAATGGCAAAAAGTGATAAAAAATTAATTGTAAAAGGAAAAAGATTAGATGGACGTAAAGCGGAAGATATGCGTCCGATATCTGTGAAAGTTGGAGTGATTCCGCAAGCTGACGGTTCTGCTGAAGTTAGTATGGGTGAAACTGTTGCTGTGGCAGCCGTTTACGGACCGCAGAAAGTTTTACCAAGAAGATTTGAACTTGCTGACCGTGCATACGTCAGAGTAATTTACGATATGGTTGCTTTCTCAACAAGCGAGAGAAATCGCCCAGGTCCAAGCAGGAGAAGCAAGGAAATATCCAAAGTTATGGAAGAGGCCTTGGTACCTGCAATATTTGTAGAGAAATACCCTAAAATGGGAATTTACGTTTATGTAAACATAATAAATGCAAATGCTGGAACCAGAACTGCCGCCTTAAACGCGGCCTCTGTAGCACTAGCGGATGCAGGAATCGAAATGAAGGATTTAGTAACTTCAACAGCTGCTGGGAAAATAGACGGCGAAGTTGTCCTTGATTTATTCCAAGATGAGGACAATTATGGGGAAGCTGATTTGCCTGTTGCCATAATGCCAAATTCTGGAGAAATAACTTTAATCCAGATGGATGGGCACCTTACAAAAAAAGAACTTGAAAAAAGCATTGAAATGTGTAAAAAGGCTTCAAAAAAGATTTACGAAATACAAAGAAAAGCACTAGTTGAAAAATACAAAACGGAGAGTGATTAAAAATGGAAAACAAAAAAGAATACATTTCATCCCTTCTAAAATCTGGATCCAGAGAAGACGGTAGGGGATTGTTTGATTACAGGAATTTAGAAGTGGAGGTTAATACTATTAACCAAGCCAACGGCTCTGCCCGTGTTAAATTAGGAGAAACTGAAGTTCTTGTTGGTGTCAAGTTCGATGTTGGAACTCCATTCCCAGACTCACCCGATCAAGGAGTTCTTATGACTTCAGCAGAGCATTCTCCTCTGGCTTCAAAGGAATTCGAGGCAGGTCCTCCGAGCCCCAAAGCAATAGAGTTTGCTAGAGTTGTTGATAGAGTAATAAGAGAATCTGGAACAATTGATTTTGGAAAGTTAGTAATAACTCCAGGTGAGAAAGTCTGGATGGTCTTCATAGATATATCTCCTATTAATGACGGCGGCAATCTGTTTGACGCTGCGGCTATAGGATCTATTGTGGCTTTGAAGAACGCAAGATTTCCAAAATACGATAAAAAGAAGGAAAAAGTTGAGCATAGAGAACTAACTAAAGATGTTATAAAACTAGAAAAGGTTCCTATACTTTGCACTTTTGGAAAAATAGATGACAATCTTTTTGTTGATCCAAATCTCAGCGAAGAGGCAGCCACAGAAGCGCGCCTGAACATAGGCACAATTGACAACGGTGATATATGTGCGATGCAAAAAGGTGAGACTGGAAGCTTTACTGACAAGGAAATAAAACAACTAGCTGACGAAGCTGCTAAGAAAGGGAAAGCTTTAAGAAAGCTTCTGAAAAAATACCTATAGAATGGAGTATACAAAATACGAAAGGGCAAGAATAATTGGTGCTAGAGCGCTGCAGCTAGCAATGGGAGCACCGCTACTAATCAAACGCCCAAAAGAGTTGTATGACACTGTAGATATAGCTGAGCTTGAGTTAGATAAGGGAGTTCTTCCAATTACTATAAAAAGACCAAAGCCAATGAAGGTAGAAATATAAAATGGCAGAAAAAACAGCAACTAAGGAAAAAGAAGTAACATCTGACGACGTTAAAATTGGTAGTAAGACAACCATTCCTACTGAAACTTATTTGTCATCTGGAACCCACATAGGAACGAAAGTTAAGACAAAAGATATGAGTAGGTTTGTATACAAAACAAATCCTATTGGGCTAAATATTATTGATGTTCAAGTGATTGACGAACGGCTTAAACAGGCTGGAAAATTCTTGGCAAGGTACAGCCCTGAAGAAATTTTAGTAATAAGTAGAAGAGAAAATGGTTGGAAACCGGTTAGGGCCTTCTCAAAAGTTACAGGAGCAAAGAAGTTTACTGGAAGATATCCTGCAGGAGTTTTAACAAATCCAAATCTAGAAACATTTACCGAACCAAAAGTTCTTCTCGTGACTGATCCATGGACTGACAAGAATGCCGTGCATGACGCTGTGATTGCCGGAATTCCTATAATTGCCTTGTGCGACACCAACAACACGACCCAAAATGTAGATTTTGCAATTCCATGCAACAATAAAGGAGCAAAGTCTTTGGCTCTTGTTTACTGGGTTTTAGCCAGCTATTATTTAAAAGAAAGAAAAGAGCTGAAGGGAAAAGAGCTCGACAAATCTGCTTTTTTTGGGGAGTAGTATGATTCTTAACTTGACCAAAAATTGTCAAATTGCTTCTCAGTCGAAAACATATAAAACAGTACTTTCACTTGCAAGAGGATTAATGTTTCGGAAGCCACTTCAAGACTCTGAGGCTCTGATCTTGGATATGGGTGGAGAAACTTCAGGTTCAATTCACACTTTTTTCGTGTTCTTCCCAATAGATGTCATATGGATTAACAGAAATTTAGAAGTAGTTGACTTGCAAGAAAATGTCAAGCCTTTTGTTCCTTGGCTTTATCCAAAAAAACGTTCCAGATATGTAATAGAGCTTCCAAAAGGAGCAATAAAGATTAGCGGCACTGAAGTTGGAGATAAGATAGTTATATAAAAACAGAGAGTAATAAAAAACAAAATGAAAAAGAGAAGAACAAAACAAATTAAAAGTAAAAATAAAATCATAATAGAATGTAATGGTGGCGGGCGAGAGGTTGGGAACAACGCTTTCATAGTCGACACCGGAAAGGAAAGGATAGCTCTAGAATTTGGGTTCAATGTTTCTGATGGCATAGGGCCTATCGTTCCAAAAAAGAAAGTTGATGCGGTTGTAGTCGCACACGGTCACCTTGACCACTGTGGAAGCGTTCCAGAAATATTCAAGAAACAAAAACCAAAAGTTTATGGAACCAAAGCAACCAAAGACTTAGCGGAGCTAGTTTTATATGATAGTGTTAAATTAGGCAAAATAAAAGGTAAGCCAAGACCTTTCAATCGGGCCGATGTGAGCAATCTCATATCTAAATGGAAGAAAACAGATTATAACCGGCCATTCAATATTGGAAATACAAAAGCAACATTCTATGATGCCGGACACATACCTGGTTCAGCAATGGTTCTGCTTGAAACAAATGGCAAAAGAATACTGTACACGAGCGATTTCAAGACAACAGATACGCAACTTGTCAAAGGAGCCAACGTGAATGTTTTTAAGGATATAGATATATTATTTATAGAAACAACTTACAGTTCAAGAAACCAAGACAATCGGTTAAAAGTTGAGAAGAAATTTTTTAAGATTGTAAAAGACACGATAAATTCTGGAGGTATAGCAATGATACCTTCATTTGCAATTAGAGCTCCGGAGATTCTTATGATCCTAGAAAAACATGGGGCAAAATTCCCAGTATATATTGATGGTATGGGAAGACAAGCAGTAGACATAGCTTTGAATAACCCAAAATTTCTGAAGAATTCCTTGCTACTAAAAAATGCAATGAAAAGGACTAAGATGGTTCGGAACGACAGAGATAGAAGGAGCATTACAAAGAAACCTTGTGCGATAGTTACAACTAGTGGTTCTATGGATGGTGGTCCAGCCGCAACATACATAAAGCATATTTACTCCGATCCAAAATCAGCTTTGATTTTAACTGGATTTCAGTTTCCCGGATCTGCGGGTCAGTACATTCTTGATACAGGCAGATATGTTACTGAAGAAGTGGATCTTAAATTGAAAATTCCAGTGTACCAAGTTGAACTTAGTTCGCACGCAGACAGAACTGAATTAATTGACTTCGTTAAGAAGTTGCGGCCAAAGAATATTGTGTGCATACACGGAACAAACTGCCAGAGGTTTGCTACTGAGATGAAAGGCCAATTTGGGATTAAGACTTTCGCACCAAAGAATGGAGAAGTTTTGGAGTTTTAAAATGAAAAACAAATTTGTTATCTTGTTTAGCTCTGACCTACATGGGAATCCTACTCAATATCAAAAACTATTCAAAAAAGCATATGAGGATAAAGTAAACGCGGTTGTGATTGGAGGAGATATAACACCAAAGGACTTTAGAGAAAGAACAATAGCTAGGTAGAGAAAATTTCTGGTAGAAGAATTAGTGCCACTTTAAGCAATTCAACAGAAATAACAAAGCAAGAAACCACACTTGTAGCATATATTTAATAATGGGGAATGACGATTTCAGAAGCAACTGGCTTATTTTTAAAAAACACGAGCACAAAGCTGGCTTCAGACTAATAGACGAAAAGATAATAAAATTATACAGTGATTTCAGAATAGCTGGTTACCCTTTTGTTCCATTAACACCTTTCAAGTACAAAGATTGGGAAAAATTGGATCTGTCAGACGAAGACGAAAGGGAAAAAAGAACGGAATTCACCACAGAAGGTAAAAAATCCTCAGGTAACCGATTTGTTAAAGTGAAGTTCAGTTTAAAGGATCGGAAAGACACTATTGAAAAAGATTTGAGGAAATTATTCAAAAGTTCAGATCCAAGAAAAGTTGTATTAATTAGCCACTCCCTTCCACACAACACAAATTTAGATATGCTCTTCAACAAAGAACATGTCGGTAGTGCAGCACTAAGAAAAATCATAAAAGAAAACAACCATATCTAACATTACATGGTCACATTCATGAAACAGTAGACATCTCAGGAAAGTTCTTAGATAGAATAGGAAAAACTATTTGTATAAGTTCTGGAAATCACAACGTGGGTCCAAATTTAGCTGTGATCAAATTTGATTTATATAACCCAAAAAAAGCAGTAAGACTAGTCGTTTAGTTGGGACAAATAGAAATTAGTCTTATCTGTAATAGGTTCTAGCGCTTCTTCACTCATTTTTTCACTCTTTGCAAGTGCATTCAAGATGTTCATGTTTGTGAGAGGTATAAAAACCTTCCTATTCACTACTCCAGAACTCTAACTCCCTTCCTTATAATCTTACCACTTAGTTTGTCCTGCTTTTTCTTCAGTAGTCTTTCAATAGTAGCTATTTTTCGAACTCCAATAACTCGGGCAAAGGCATCCAAATTGTCCTCGCTCCTCAATCCGTAAACATCTTTGGAAAAGCTCGCAATTGCAATTGGTACCTTATATTTTTGTAAAATCCTAATGTTTTGCATGATTCTCCCAAGCAACAAGTGCCTGCGAGAAGTTTGTAAAATTCTTGAAAAATCTATACAATAAAATTTACCATTTTCATACGCAATTTTAGCAAGTACTTGATTTATGTTGCTTCGCCGGTAGTGAGTATGTTCTCTTCCACTGATAGACTCTACATTCATAATTCCATCGACACGTTTGTCTTCCAACAATTTTCTAATTAATTTCTCCTCTTCTGCAGATCCAAGAACTAAAGTTTCAGAAGAAGGGATCTTGTTGAGCTGCTTGAAGTCGGCCGCATTTTTTGGCCGGAAGACAACAGCTTTCATTGCGGATGAATATCCAAGCTCTGCTAGCCTGGCTAAAATTTCTTTGTCTTCTCTTAAGATTAAATCTTGCATAAGAATAAGAAAAAGTTGAAGTTTAAATTACTTCCTTACAAGGCCTCTGGAACGCTTTCCGGCAGAAGTCAGTCCTCTATTCACTCTGCCACGTTTAGTGGTTATCCAATTTATTTTCTTATCTGAAAGTATAACTGGATGGCTTCTGTCAACCATGATTACTTCATACCAAAGGCTCTTCCCATCGTCTGCAACCCAGTAAGAATTTAGAACTTCCATATTTGGATATGTTCTCACCGCACGGCCCTCAGCAAGCCTCTGCTTGCTTTGCGCAGGAGTTATTCTACTTCTTCCATATCTCTTCGGCCTTCTTCCTTTTGTAATTCTTGGCCTCTTAGTTCTTCCCTTCTTAATTCTTGTGCGGACAACTATGTATCCTTGCTTAGCTTTGTATCCTAAAGATCTTGCTCTATCAATTCTTGTAGGTTTGTCTATGCGAAGAACTGCTGGCTCTTTACGCCAACCAATAAGTCGAGCTTGCCATTCTTTTGCTCCAAAGCCCTTTTTAGGATTTTTCCAAATTTCTCTAACGTAATAGTATATTCCTTTCGCCATTTTAAGGTTCGGGCCGGTCTTTGCCGGTGCTCCACATTCCTCATGTTTAGGGATATTAGTAGCATTAAAAAAGCTTTCGGAGCGAATATATTATAAATCTGCGCTTCTCAGAATAGATAATGGCTCTGTTTGCAGCTGGGGAGCTGGTTGACCTAGTAATACTTGTCGTTGCACTAGGATACATTTTTTCAGGTTTTGTCAAGAGGCCTCGCGACCCACTCGACAGATTAATGGCTAGGGGGCTAGATTGGGGAGATATTTGGTATGCAGCAGCTGTTGTTTCTCCAGCAGTAGTTTTACATGAACTGGCTCACAAAGGAATAGGATTGCTCTACGGTTTTGAATCGGTATTACACATAAGCATGTTTGGACTTGGAATAGGTGTTCTTCTTAGATTCTTCCACTCGCCAATAATTTTCTTTGTCCCTGCGTTTGTCGCATCGGTAGGATCTGTTCACCCAGAGCAATTTGCAATTCTAGCACTAGCTGGTCCAGCCACAAACTTCGTCCTGTACTGGATATCGGAAGGACTCTTCATCAGCAGGCAATGGCCCAAGCTTAACCATGCTTTCATAATCTCAAAACAGATTAATCTTTGGCTGTTCATATTAAACATGATTCCAATTGGCATATTCGACGGGGCAAAAGTGCTTTCAGGAAACCCAATGCTATATTTCTCATTCGCTGCTATTAGCGGCTCTCTGATTTATATAAATGAAAAAAGATGGAAAAAGTTATATCGAAGACGGATTTAAGGTGCTTAGATGGAAAGCAAGCTTGTGAGAGCGCATGTCACTATTGAAGGAAGAGTTCAGAGAGTCTTTTTTAGGCTAAATGCATCTGATGAAGCCAAGGAACTTGGACTTACAGGTTGGGTCAAAAATCTTCCTGATGGTTCTGTTGAGGCTGTGTTCGAAGGATCTGAAAACCTAGTAAAAGAAATGCTGTTATGGTGTAAAGATGGGCCCAGATTAGCCAAAGTTAAGAACATAAAAGTCGATTTTGAAGACGCGACAGGCGAATTTGAGAGTTTTAGAATAGTCACTTAATAGTTGTGCCTGTAATCTTAGAAAGTAGCGACTGAATTATATAAAAGACATACTATAAAGCAAACAATTCTTTTTAAAATAAAGTCAATTCTGTATTATTCTAGAAGCCAGTTATGGGCTGAACAACTGCTTTTTCATGTGTTTAAAGGGTTAAAATGGTAGAAAGGGCTCCAGTAATTGAAGGTAAAGAAAAGGTTCTTACTAAGGAACGAACAACTGGCTTAGAAGTTGATAGATTTTTTACAACTAAAGGAAAACACCCATTTGATAAGATAAAATGGGAGCTTAGGGACGCTACAATCAAAGATATGAAAGGAAATGTTGTATTTTCCCAGCAAGGTGTTGAAGTACCTTCGTTTTGGTCTCAAACGGCTACCAATATAGTTGTTTCAAAGTATTTCAGAGGCAAGCTTGGGACAGATCAGCGCGAAAAAAGCGGAAAGCAGCTTGTAGGGAGAGTCTCCAAAACCATAACAAGATGGGGTAAGGAAAAAGGTTATTTCAGAAGCAGAGAAGACTCTGAAGCATTTGAGGATGAGCTTACCTATATTTTAGTTAATCAAATGGCTGCTTTTAATTCACCCGTATGGTTTAATGTGGGTGTAGAAGAAAAGCCTCAGTGTTCTGCATGCTTTATCAATTCTGTAAATGATGATATGAAATCCATTCTTAATTTGGCTGTCACGGAAGGCATGTTATTTAAGTATGGTTCTGGAACAGGCAGCAATCTATCGAGTATTCGTTCTTCAAGGGAGCTTCTTTCCGGAGGAGGCAAAGCCTCTGGTCCATTGTCTTTCATGAAAGGATTTGATTCTTTTGCTGGCGCAATAAAGTCAGGTGGTAAAACAAGAAGGGCCGCAAAGATGGTTATCTTAGATGTAGATCACCCAGATATTTTGGATTTCGTAATGTGTAAGGCTAGAGAAGAGAAAAAAGCTTGGGCCCTTATTGACTCAGGATATGACGGCTCAATTGATGGAGATGCATACTCTACAATTCAATACCAGAACGCAAATAACAGTATAAGAGCAACCGACGAATTCATGAGAGCTGTTGTTGAAGATAGAGAGTGGTCAACCAAATATGTAACAAATGGAGAGATTGCCGACACTTACAAAGCAAAGGACATACTTGTAAAAATCGCCGAAGCAACACACATATGTGGAGATCCAGGAATGCAGTTTGATACGACAATTAATAAATGGCATACCAGTCCAAATTCTGGAAGAATTAATGCAAGTAACCCTTGCTCTGAGTATATGTTTTTAGATGATACAGCATGCAACCTTTCATCCATTAATCTCATGACTTGCAAGGATGAGAAAGGACGATTCGACACAGAGAAATTCAAGCATATAGTAAAGATTATGACTTTGTCAAAAGAGATAATTGTTGGATCTGCAAGCTATCCTACTCCTGCAATTGAAAAGAACAGCCTTCTTTACAGGACTCTTGGTTTAGGTTATGCGAATCTTGGGGCTCTACTAATGTCTCGCGGATTGGCTTATGACAGTGACGAAGGAAGGAACTTTGCTGCATCCATTACCTCTCTAATGAGCGGACATGCTTACTACATATCTGCACAGATGTCAGAAGCTATGGGACCGTGTGAGGGCTACAAAGAGAATGATGAACCATTCAGAAATGTAGTTAATATGCACAGAAAAGCCGCATACAAATTAAAAGCTAAAGGAGTTCCAACCGACTTACTGGAAGCATCCAAAAGAGTCTGGGACACAGCACATGAGCACGGTTCAATTTATGGATTCAGAAACTGCCAAGTTTCCGTCATTGCTCCAACTGGAACGATTGCATTCTTAATGGATTGTGATACAACAGGCATAGAGCCCGATATTGCCTTAGTAAAGTACAAGTGGCTCGTTGGGGGCGGAACAATCAAGATAGTAAATAGGACTGTTTCTGAGGCCTTGGATCGCATTGGTTACAGTAAAAAGCAAAGAGAGGACATACTTACTCACTTGAAGGACAAAGATACTATTGAGGGTGCGCCTCACTTGAAGGAGGAACATGTTCCTATATTTGACTGCGCATTCAAGCCCGCAAATGGAGAAAGATTCATTCACCACATGGGACATGTAAAAATGGTAGGAGCCGTTCAGCCGTTCATCTCCGGAGCCATATCTAAAACAGTTAATGTTCCTGAGAACGCAACTGTTGAGGAAATAGCTAACGCATATATTGAAGCTTGGAAATTAGGTGTGAAAGCAATAGCTATTTACAGAGACGGTTCAAAGAGGACACAGCCTCTGACTACAAAAGTCAGGGAAAAGGAAGGTGGTGTGGAGGTTGTTAAAACCCAGAGAAGACGCATGCCTGTGGACCACAACTCAAAAACGCACAAGTTCAGAATAGGAACTCACGAAGGTTATATGACTGTAGGTGTATATAATGATGGTTCACCTGGAGAGATTTTCATAAAGATGTCCAAAGAAGGAAGTACAATTTCCGGACTCATGGACTCTTTTGCAATTGCAGTTTCCCTTGCCCTACAGCACGGAACGCCTTTGAAGATATTAATTAGGAGATTTATCAACACCAGATTTGAACCTTATGGGTACACTAGCAATCCAAACATCCGAGTTGCAAGATCTATCGTTGACTACATCTTTAGATGGCTCGCCGTAAACTTCCTCGACGAAAGAGATTTGGAAGAGCTTGGAGTACCTAAACCTGAATCTAAGTCTATCCAAAAACTACCTGAATACAAGCAGCTTAAATTCGAAGGAGAAACTGAGAAGAGTGATCCAAATAATTTGAGGCTAACAATAAATGCTCAGTCAGATGCTCCTCCTTGCTCTGGATGTGGCTCGTTGATGGTCAGAAGTGGATCTTGCTATGTGTGCTTCAACTGTGGACAAAACTCCAGCTGCTCAGGTTAATATGTCAATATCAACTAAAACTGGAGATAAAGGCAATACTTCTCTATTTGCTGGAGGTCGCACCAGAAAGAGTGCCGCACGTGTCAAGGCATATGGTGACGTAGATGAGCTTAATTCTCAACTGGGTCTGATTCTATCTGTGGACTGTATTAAAGAAACCAAACAGCTTGTTGGGAAAGTACAGCACGAACTCTTTATTATGGGGGCTGATTTGAGCACTCCTCTTGAAAAAGATCAGAAGCGCATAACTTCAGAACGCGTTGACAAACTTACAGAAGACGTTGAATTGCTCGAAGGCAAACTTGAACCTCTGAAATATTTCATACTTCCTGGAGGGTCTTCAACAGCTGCACAATTGCACATTGCCAGAACAATCTGCCGGAGAGCAGAGCGCTCAGTGGTTGACTTAGCAGACGGAGAGAAAGTCAATCCTGAAGTTGTAGGGTACTTAAACAGATTGTCAGACTTACTTTTCCTTTTGGCAAGGTGGGAGAATAAATTAAGGGGCTTAGGAGACGTCAAGGTGGAGTTTTAGCCAATTAAACTTGAAACTCCCTTCGCAAGAAGAATAGCTATTACTACTATTTTAATTGTATTAAGTACGCCCAAATCGGACATGAACAAAAAAGTTGCAGCTAAGAGATCTATGACGCCCATTACTTGAACTATCATGTCCCAATCTAAAACTTCAAACTTTTAAGGATTTCTTTGGCCGAGACTCTTTGCTGTTTCATTGAATCTCTTTCACGAATTGTAACTGTTCCGTCTTTTAGAGTATCATAATCCACTGTAACGCAGTAAGGAGTTCCTCTTTCATCTTGCCTTCTGTATCTTTTACCTATTGAACCGGCGTCGTCATAAACAGCTACTAAGCTTCTTGACAGTTCGTTGAAAATCTTATGGGCCTTCTTTGGCAAATCATCTTTCTTTACTAAAGGAAAAACTGCTACTTGTACTGGCGCCATCTTTGGGGGCAATTTGAGAAGCACTCTTTTTTCTCCCTTAACTTTGTCTTCAGAAAGGAATAAATCAAGCAGAGCAAATGTTGGCCTGTCCGAACCAAAGGCAACTTCAAGAATGTTAGGATATTGCCCTCCAATCTCAAGTTTCGACTTTGAATGCTTTGCATGTTGTTTTAAATCGTAATCTTGACGGTCGTGAACTCCACAAAGTTCTACCCAACCATATGTGTTTGTCTTAACTTCCAAATCCCATGCGTCTGCAGCGTAATGGGCCATTTCATCTTTTCCATGCTGCCTGGCCCTTATTTTGTTTTCAGGTATGCCCAAATCCAGCAAAAACCTGTAAGCTGTTGCAAGACACCAAGCGTAGGATTTTGTTGAAATCCATTTCTTTTTCATTGCAGAATCTAAAGCAATATTCGCAGGTTTCTTCCCATCCTTCTGAAAATTCTCAGGCCAGAAAGGTAAGGTCATCTTCTTAACATGTTCATACTCTGGAAAATCATTTTTATCTAAAATAAAAACTTGAGCTTCTGCTTGTGTAAATTCTCTACCTCTCAAAACATTCTGTCTTGGGGAAATTTCATTCCTGAAAGCCTTTCCAATCTGAAAAACTTTAATTGGCAGCTTCTTTCTAAAAAAGTCATAGTAGTTTGGGAAGGATAGATATGTCGTAGTTGCTGTTTCGGGCCTATTATAAGCCTCCTGGTCTTGCCCCAATGTAGTCTTCATCATCAGATTATAATCTTCAATTTTGTAAAGGAAATCCCCATTGCAATTTGGACATCTTATCCCTTCATCTTTTATGAAATCAAGTAGTTTTTTTCTTGGCCATGCTCCAGCAGAAACGTCTTTTTTCTCTTCTGCCAGCCTATCAGCCCTGAACGATGCTTTGCACTTCTTACATTTTATCAAAGGATCAACGAATCCCTTCAAATGTCCTGAAGCTTTCCAAACAATTCTTGGGGAGACAATCGGAGATTCCATCTCCCAAAAACCGGCTCTGCGGAAGATTTCTCTAATCTCTCTCTCAACGTTGTCTTTGAGGAGTTTGCCCATAGGTCCATAAGAATAGAATCCAGCTACTCCACCATAAATTTCTGGTTCCGGACCCCAAATAAACCCATTTTTCTTGGCAAATGCAACTACGTCAACCATATGCCCACTAAGATGTGATAGATTAAAAAAGTTGCGAGTTAACAGAATCGATAGACTTAAAAAGCTAGTTCCGAGGCCCAACTACAATGAAATGCCCAGTATGCAAGTCCGATAAGCTCAAAACAGAGATTGGCGGACTGGTTCAAGTATACAAATGTAAAAAGTGTAACTATAGTGGAGACTTTATTCTTGATGAAGAAGAAGCTATTGCTTAGTCTTAACTATCGGTCCTTAATTTTTGGACGGCTTCCACCATATTTTCTAGCTGTTCCCATGCCTCTTCTCCGCGTGTTTTAAGACCACAGTCAGGATTTACCCAAATTCTGTTCGCGTCCAAATTTTCAGAGTATCTTATTGGAACTTGTGCCATTTCTTCAACACTTGGAATTCGCGGGCTATGAACATCGAATACTCCCAGACCAATTGATGCCGAGAAGCCCTGCTCTCCAATAATATCTACAAGTTTGGACTGAGCCTTGCTGTCTTCTACCAAATATACATCAGCACCCATATCTCTTATCGAAGACCATATATCTCCAAATTCAGAGAAACACATGTGAGTGTGCGCAACGGCGTCATCCGGCATGTCAGCAAAAACTTGTCTAAACGAGTTTACTGCATGAAACAAATAGTGGTCCCATTTTTCTCTGTCTAAAGGCAGTCCTTCTCTAATGGCTGGTTCATCAACCTGCACATGCATTATCCCTGCTGCATTCAAGTCATTAACCTCTGCCCTTAAGGCTTCTGCAAATTCATAAAACTGCGCCTCTCTAGATATGTCTTCCCTAGGAAAAGACCATCTGGACAGAGTCACAGGTCCTGTCAGCATGCCTTTGATAGGTTTATCAGTTAGAGATTGCGCATAACTACTCCATGGAACTGTGAATGCTTTAGGTCTGCTTATAGTTCCAGTCACAACTGGCGGCCTTACAAATCTTGTTCCGTAGGATTGAACCTCTCCCTTGATTGGAGTAAATCCTTCGAAGTTTTCAGCAAAATACTGCACCATATCTGGCCGTTCAAATTCTCCATGGACCAAAACATCCAGTCCGGTTTCTTCCTGCCGTCTGACACAGTCAGCAATGAAACTTTTGATTTTTTCTTCGTACTCTTCGTCAGAGATTTCTCCTCTTTTCCATTTGGATCTTGTTCTTCTAACTTCAGGAAGTTGGGGAAAGCTTCCCGTAGTAGTTGTAGCATAAGCCACATCACTCACCCAAGGTTCTGTTCTTGAACGCTCAATTCTTTCTTCTGGGAGCGGAGCTTCTTCCTCCGAAATCCCTTGGTATTCTATATAATCTCCCTTTATAGCTATAAGTTCACCAAGCTTCTCCATAGCAAATGAGAAAGGGTAGGATTCGTTAATGGAAGTTAATGGAACATGCATCAAAGAGCAAGATGGACTAATGTATAATCTGTCCTCATCAATAAAATTTAGAATCTCAT
The DNA here is from genome assembly GCA_964344605.1 of Candidatus Woesearchaeota archaeon. Classification (GTDB taxonomy): domain Archaea; phylum Nanobdellota; class Nanobdellia; order UBA10117; family ARS21; genus CAYFNR01. Next base: position 65,168 of record CAYFNR010000003.1, read on the forward strand.
CCAAAGTATCTTTAGTATTAGTTGAGGCGGGCCAGACATTTCTTCCATTAATTATGCCTGCAATCAGATACTTGTCTTCAGGAAAGTCACCTAGAAGTTCCAGATTTTCTGGTCCGTCAACAAAGTCCAATCCTATCCCTTCAACATTCAAAGAGAACAAATCTTCCGCGAAGTTGTTAGCGGCCCCAAAATAAACATGCAAATGAGTTCTTTTGTTTAGCTGATCTACAAATTCAGAATATTCTGATGGAATTCCATGCGTCAAGAATGACGGCTCCTCAAGTTGTACGATAGCTTGATCTGGCAGCATATCTACTAGCTTCACATACTCCTTAGACAATTTGTCGAAAAGTTCCCCATCAGTCCGTTCTGTTTTGTTTATAGAATAACTGAGCAAAGTCAATGGACCAATCAAAGCCAGTTTCTCGCCGCTATTGACATAGGGAATTTCAGGAAAGTCCAGCAACCGGGGATCTTCTTCAATCTCAGGCTGGACAACATGATAATTTGTATCAAACCATTTTACCATGGGTGCAGCAGGTATGTCTTTATCCTTATCTCCACGCCCTACTGAAAGATATGTGGCAAAGTCTTTGCTGGCTTCCTCGGGCGACCCAAAGCGCCTCGAAAGCATTCCAAAATTTGAAGCTGTTTTAAGCATCCTATCATACAAGTCAAAATCACCCACTGGACTTAGGTCAAAATGAGCTTGAGCTTTTCTGTTGAAATCCTTGACCCGATTGTCAGCTGATGTTATATCTTGTGGAGAAGCCTCATCCTTCCAAAAATCTTCGACGGTTTTTTTAATCACCAAACCATAGGTGTTTGGCATTCCAATATTAGTTATTTTCATTACCATATAACCTCTTTAGTTTTGTACATCTCTCTTATGACAGGAGTAATCTCTCCGCCGCGATTCATTGAGTAGAAATGCACGCAAGGAACTTCGGCTTCTATTAATTCTCTTACTTGCTCTGTGGCCCATCTTATTCCAACTTCTCTCTCTACAAATTCGCTTTCTGAGGACTCGAGCCGGCCAGCCAATTCAGATGGAACAGAAAAATTAAACAGCTCTGAAAGATATGGAAGCTGATCTTTTGAAGTTAATGGCTTTATACCTGGAACAACAGGAACATCAACTCCGAGCTCTCTCAAACTGTCCACAAAATCAAAATATTTGGAATTGTCAAAAAACATTTGTGTTATAATATAATCTGCACCAGCATTTACTTTCTCAACAAGGTACTGCAAGTCCTTCTCCATCGACTCGGCTTCCGGATGCATTTCAGGGTACCCTGCAACTCCTACGCAAAAGTTTGTTGGCAAAGGATTCTCAACAATATGATTGTTGCTATTTGTATAATACTTTCCATTGTTCATATTTACAATTTGCTTGACAAGCTCCGAAGCATATTTGTGGCCATTCCTATGTGGCTGAAAAACTTCCTGTCCCTCGGACGGATCTCCGCGCAAAGCAAGAATATTTTCTATGCCTGCAGAATGTATATCTATCAAATAATTTTCCGTATCTTTTTTAGAAAAGCCAGTACAGATTACATGAGGTATTGTTGGAATGTCATATTTGTCTTGAATGTATTGGCAAGATGGCATGTTGCCGGGCTTCTTCCTAACCAAAACCCGACCATCATCTAGCTGCTTATGCTTGGCTGGGTGATAGGTTATGCTGAAGAAAGCGGGCCTGAAGCCACTGAGGACTTGAACTACTGGATCCAAGGAAGTGACTGTATCTCCCAAATTTGGAGGTATAAGCTCCACCGAGAAAGGCACTTTGCCTTTTCCATTATAGAAAAAATCAGTAATTCGAACCATTAAGCAGCTTTAAGATCCTCCGTCTTATCAGTCTTTTCCCAAGTAAAATCAGGATCTTCGCGACCAAAATGCCCATAGGCTGCAGTCTTCCTGTAAATTGGTCTTTTAAGATTTAAGTAAGATATTATTTCTGCTGGCTTTAGAGGGAAAACTTTCCTAACTTTTTCAGCAATTTCCTCGTCAGGCAATTTTCCTGTTCCAAAAGTGTCTACTAAAACAGAAACTGGCTCAGCCACACCAATAGAATAAGCTAATTGAACTTCACATTTATCAGCTAGTCCCGCAGCGACTACATTCTTAGCTACGTGTCTTGCCATGTAAGTTGCACTTCTGTCAACTTTTGTTGGGTCTTTTCCAGAAAAGGCTCCTCCGCCGTGTCTGGAGTATCCGCCATAAGTATCGACAATTATTTTTCTTCCAGTTAGTCCTGTATCTGCCTCTGGACCACCGACTTCGAAAATACCTGTAGCGTTAATGTGGAATTTAGTTTCGTCGTCAAGCCAATCTCCACAAATAGGTTTAATCACGTGTTCAATGATTTGACCTCTTAAATCATCTCCATTCATGCGAGGACTGTGATGAACTGCTATAACTACAGTATCAACTCTCTTAGGTTTTCCGTCAACGTATTCTACAGTTACCTGAGATTTACCATCTGGCCTAACCCAATCAAGAACACCTTTTTTTCTAACTTCGGCTAATTTCATAGTTAATTTATGAGCAAGAGATATTGGTAAGGGCATAAGTTCTGGAGTTTCATTGCAAGCAAAACCAAACATTAATCCCTGGTCTCCAGCTCCTTGTTCCTCGTGCGCACCAGCGCCTTCATCTACCCCAACTGCAATGTTCTGACTTTGCTCATGGATTGAACTCCAAACAGCACAGTCTTGCCAATCTAGACCAAACTCTGGGTTAGTGTATCCAATATCTTGTAAAGTAGAACGGACTATTTTGTTTATGTCTGCAAAAGCACTAGTTGTGACTTCTCCAGCGACAAAGATTGTTCCTGTGGTAGTTAAACATTCTACAGCCACTCTGGAAGATGGATCTTGTTTAAGTAAGTCATCTAAAATAGCATCAGAAATCTGGTCACAGATTTTATCTGGGTGTCCTTCAGTTACTGATTCGGAAGTGAATAAAACCTTCATTGCGTTTGGCGAATTCTATTTTTTACTTATAAAGTTTATGAGCATCAAGTCTATATTTACATCCAACTATGGTTTCCAAGCCAGAAACTCTTAAATTAGGATATCTTTTCTTTTTTTGTATGGGTGGAATAAACAGGCACAAGTATTCTTGGGAAGATCTGAATTCCGACATGCGTATGATTTTTGCTTGGATAGCAAAACAAAAAGATGTTGAAAATGTTCATGGCATTCCAAGAGGAGGCCTTGTGCCCGCACTGTACTTGTCAAACCACTTGGAAATTGGAATGGTTGATAGAGACAAGATTAGCGAAAAAACACTTGTCGTTGACGACATCGCCGACACCGGCAAAACATTGTCAAGATTAATTGATTCCTTAGGTTTCAGGCCAAAAATAGCCACTCTGTACTGCCATCCAAAAACAATTATTGAACCAGATTATTTCGTAAGAGAAAAGCCTGGCGAAGAGCCGGGAGGAAAAACTGATTGGGTTATATTCCCTTGGGAAAAACCTACAGATTACATGAGGGATTCGGACAAATGAAGAACAAATACAAACTTGCGCTTGCTACCGTAATAGCTATAAGCTTTGTTTTCTTTGGCTTGAGCATGGTAGAAAAAGTTGCAAAGCAAGGAGACACAGTATCTGTGGACTACTGGCTGGAAGTCGATGGCGAGCAAATTGACACATCTGAAGGACGCGGAGTTTTTGAGTTCACTCTCGGTGCAGGTAAAGTAATTCCGGGTTTTGACAGGACTGTCACAGGAATGGCTATCGGCGAAGAGAAGACTGTTGAGCTTTCCGGGACTGACGCATACATGCAAGGACCTCTTGCTGGAAAGATTTTGAAGTTCAGAGTAATCCTACGCGACATACAGTAAGTGTTAAATAAACCAAAATACAACCTTTTTTATGGTTGTAAAGCATAGGCAAAGCAGTTTCTTCAAGCGGGCTCAATTTATTCTTGGGGTAGCCGTTGTATCAATCGGAATAGTATCGTTCGCTAAAGTCTTAGGATATTTGCCACAGATTCAAGGGATGGGAGATTCTGTCTTGCTTACTCTTGCCGCAATAGGAAGCATAATTGGCGGAATAAGTTTATTTTTTAACAGTTTTAGAAAAGGCTCAATTTACTGAATTTTTGTAAGCTTGTATCCAGTATAAGTCAAATAACCAAAGAATAAAGTTGCTACTAGAGATGTAGAAAATAACTTGCTCATTTCAAAAGTTCCTAGAACTGCGAACAATCCCGCGAGGACTGCAAGTGCAACGACAAATTCCAGATCATGCTTAATTACTCTTCTCTTCATACTTTATCTTCCCCTAAATCCTCTATGATTTTTCTATAAAGCTCTATTTTTCTAAAATCTTCCCATTCTTCCGGGCTTTCGGACTTCATTATTGACTCTCGCCATGCAAGTATACCTCTAGGAGTATCGTCTGCCACAACTTCCTCACCATCAAAATCGTAGAAATTGAAAGAATAATCTGAGCCGTAATTTTCAATATATGAAGAAGCCCAATCCATGTCCTTAAAACTTTCTCTAATTTTATCACAAGTTTCTCTCAGAGCGTCTATAAGAGGATATTTTTCGATATCTTCTCCTTCTTCATGTTTCATGTATTCTGCCTTATTGATTTTATACATGTCATAAAAATCTTCAAAACTCATGTCCGGATCGAGAATGCGATTTGACTTAAACAGAGTATATCTATCTTTGATATAATTGTATTTATCCTCTTTTTCCATACCAAAATAAGGAAAGGGAAAAATATAAATCTTGCGAATCGCTCTTTGAAAGGCTTTTAAGTATTTTTAATTAACTAATTTTATGGGCCGCAAATCGCATAAACGGGCGTTAAGAGACAGGATAACTGAGTATTTCACAAACTTAATAGACAACTTTGGAATTAAAGACCCCGAAGCAAGTGTGGAAGATGTGGTTCACTACTTAGCGCATAAAAGTTATTCTTACACACCTACGACTCAAGAAATGAAATTTCATTTAAAACACCATCCTGACATAAAGCACGTTGAAGGGACAAAAAAGCCCAAGAAGTATGTTTATCGTCCTGAGTCTCTAGAAGACAAAATGGACTAAACACACCTTTTTTATATTTTCAAAGCGCATTAATTTTATGCATGTCAAAACTCCCTGGTTCTTATGTAGGAATACTTTAACAGGTATGGGAATGGGGCTTTTTCTAGCTGCTGTAATTGTTAACCAGTTTAGGGACGCTTCTTTGCTAACAGTTAAGATTGGACTCATAGGGCTTGGATTATTTCTTCTAGCCAAAAAGAGATGGAGAAGGCGACGTCATTAATAAAAACCTTTAAAAATTGTCCATAACAGAGCGTTTTATGGCTGATTATTTGAAGATGGCTAAGAAGTTAATGCATCAAGCCGAGAGAGAGAACTTCATAGACGAGATTAACCTGAGTTTTGTAATATCCTCAGATTATCCTCTTTCTCCTGAAAGAGAAGCAGTTATGCAAAACAGAAGAGTGGCTTACGACGAGGCCCTGATTCATCTGGAATCGCATTTGGAGGAGAATCCGGACTCAATAGAGGCTTTGAACATAGTTGCCCACATTCACGTGACTAATGCCCTACATTTCTCAATCGACGACAATGTTAAACTTGCCAGTTTCCAGGAAGCTGCAAGATACACTGACAGGGGATTAGATATCTTTGTTAGAGAAGGCACATATACTCTTTCCAAAGACTTACTTGAAACTTTTAAGGATTTACCACAAGCAGAGAAGGAAGAAATGGCGAATTTTGATGGTCTAAGACTTGGTCTGATTTTTAAGTCAGCTTATACCCATAAAAAGATTGGAGATCACATGGCAGAAGGATCTGATGAAAGGATGGAGCAGTATCAAATATCTCTTGACAGATATCATGACATAATTCATGCTGTTGTACTTGGACATCAAGGGATTTATCCTCTGATTAAAAAGGCTCATTTGAACTACGCCAATATAGCATATGAAAACGGACGGCCGGATTTGGCTTTCAAAACTGTTGAAAGGCTAGTTGGATATTCCACTATTATTCCCGGACTGACAAATCCAAATGATATATCTGGAATTGTGCAGAAACTGTCGGATTATGACGAAGCCGTAAGGCAAATGCAGCAAGAAAGATAATTTTTATAAGTACCCTAATAATCAATGACATTCATCTTCTTCAACCATTCTTTATCAACTTTGCAGACCTTGATAACCCATTCTAACTTTCTTTCTTGGAGAGTTTGTTAGTTCTCATTTCATTCCCTTAAATCTATCTTCCGTCGAAGTCCAAGAATTAATAACACGAGCCCAAGGCCCATTAAAAATGTTATATTAAATATATCCGTCACTTTCGATATTATGACTAGCGTAGCGATTAACAGTCCTGCACCTGAGAATATTAAAAATGGAGTTAAAAGATCTCCTCGTGTCTTCTTGTTTCTCTCAATCCTATCAAATCCAAGAATTACTAGCGCCAAACTTGAAATGGCGACAACGAATATAGATATTGCTTCAAATGGACTTGTCTGAGTGATGAGCATAAAAAAGAGAATTCCACCTCCCAAAAAGATAAAGTACAAGTCAATGAGTTTTTCCTGCTGAACCGTGAGGGCCATACATTAGCGTACATATTATAGTTTAAAATAATTTATATTCTATCACCTCTTAGTCTAACTGATGAAAAGAATTCACAAGATAATACTGTGGTCAATAGATACATCTTCATTGCCTCGAAGAATACTTATTGATTCCAAAGTTTTTGTCACAGACATAAACGAAGTAGTGATAGAAGACGGAGCAATTGTTAAACTGCTAAACGGAAAGCTCGCTGAAGGACACTATAACCACACTTCTCAACAAATAGAGGTTCTACCCATTTAGTGTAGATAACATTAAATATTTCTAAAGACTCTAAATTGCATGAAAGCCAAGAGTCGATCAAAAGAAACTGAAAAACTGCTAGAAAGGCAGGCAGAACAGATTTTTGAAGAGATAGAAGACTGGCTGACCGATGCCAGCTGCGAGCACAGAAACACGAACCATCCATACTACTGCCCGCGTTGCGGTCCAAAGTTTATAGGTATCAAGTGGAAGTACTGCTATCTTGAAACTCCACAAGCAGGACCTGATTGGGACAAGTCCGTGAAGCTAGCCAGACTCTTGAAGGAATCATCAAAATGAAATGTCCAGTGTGCAAAAAAGGATCAGCCACATTTGAAGACGGAAACAAGTTGCTCTTAATGGGGTCACTTAACTTGTGCCCTAAGCATTATAGAGAACTATCAGAATCTATGGTGGATTTGGTGCGCAAGGGAAAGAAAGGAGGGCTGATTTAGATGAAATGCGAAAAATGTGGCCATACTTCTGAAACAGAAGAGCAGAACAAGATAAACAAATTGTTTGCTTTGATTTGTAAAAATGACAAGGAAGAGCTTGAGAAATTCACTAAAGAAAATTATAACACTGAAGATGTTCTTGAAGCTTTATTCAGTGAATTATCTGGTGGGAAGATTTAGGAATAGTTTTAAGCAAAACACAAGAGTTTTCTATTATGGGTGCTCAAATAAAAACCGTGAAAACTACTACAGATAATCATAACTATGGACAGATAGTCTCAGAACCAAAATTAAGGATTATCAGACATGATGAAGCTTCTGAACTTGGTGACGAACTTGAAGATAAGATAAGGAATCTAGGTACACAAATCTTAGGTACAAATAGTGACAACTCATTCGAAGCCAGATTATATAATTCCATTAATGGCGCACAATTCTTTACTCCAAC